>JBKJPI010000062.1:0-3091 GCA_046595235.1 Burkholderiales bacterium
CTGGTCTGCTGCGAGCAGGACCGGGAGCGCCTCGACCTCGAGGCTGACTGCCTCGGCGGCGTCCTCGGCGCGGTAGGGATCGTCTGCGAAAACCACCGCCACCGGCTCGCCCACATAGCGCACCCGATCTTTCGCAAGCACCGGCTGGCGATACGGCTCGAGCCCCTGCACGCGCGTGGGACGAAACTCGATCGGCGGAATGTCGGCGACATCCTGCGCCGTCCACACCGCAACGCAGCCGCGCATCGCGGCCGCAACCCGTGCGTCGATCGAGACGAGCCGCCCGTGCGCGTGATTCGAACGCACCACGCGCATGTAGAGCTGATGCGGAAAAGAAATGGCGGCGGCGTAGCGCCCGCGGCCTGTAACGAGCGGCAGATCCTCGAGCCGCGGGACCGACTGCCCCACGAACTTTCGGCGGACAGCGGGCGCAGGCGCGCTCATTTACGGCTGCGAAGGTTTGCGTCTGAATCGCCGCACGATAGCGTCCCACAGAGACGTCACCAGCAGCGTAAGGCCCGAGATCGGTTTGACGGGCGGCGGCAACAGAAGTGTTGCCTCGATCGTCGTCGTATCGGGCTGCGCATCAGTCACCACCCTGACCGGCGGCGACTGCCCGAGCTGCGCCTTCAGATTCTGGCCGAACTGGTTGATGATCTGCGAAGCGAAGCTCTGGATCATGCCGGAGCCGCGTCCATACTGTGCGATCGAGCCCGAGAGCTTGACGTCGCTGTGGATGAGCACGCGCGTGCCCGCGCCTTCGGCCTCGAGGCGAAAGTCGATCACCGAGTCGCTGCTGCCGCGACCCTTGGGGTCGGCACCCTGTGCCCGCATGCGTGCTTTGTGATTGGCGTGGTCGATTTCCTCGAAGCGCGCCTGCCCGGCAAGCGAGAGCGCCACAGGACCCAGGCGAACGGCAACCTTGCCCTTATAGGTATTCTCGTCGACGACTTCGGTCAGCTCCGCGCCGGGAATGCAGCGCGCGATACGCTCGATATCGAGCAGCACCTTCCACGTTTCGGCGGGCGGGAGCGGCACCTCCAGCGTGTTATCGAATTCCATGCAGACGAAGTGGCTAGCTGATGCCGATCATACCCGCCTCGTACGTATCGCGGGGTGGGTGGGGGCGCATCGCACCCGTCAGTTCTGCAACGCGCTCGATGCCTTTTTTCTGGCACCACTCCCCCAGTCCGTCGATGATCGCGATCATTCCAGTGGGGCTGCGAAAGCTCAGGAAACCGATTTCGACTGCGGTCGCGCCGGCAAGCATGTATTCCACGACGTCTTCGACCGTCATGATGCCGCCGCAGCCGATGATCGGAATCTTCACGGCCCTCGAGCACTCATTGACCATGCGCAGGATGATCGGTTTGATGCCGGGGCCCGAAAGCCCGCCATACCCATTGCCGATGTAGGAGAGGAACGTCTCGGTATTGATCTTCAGTCCCAGCAGCGTATTGGAGATGGTCAGCGCATCCGCACCCGCTTTCTCGGCGGCTTCGGCAACAGCGCTGATGTCACCCGCGTTGGGGGAGAGCTTCGCCCAAAGCGGCTTGCTCGTCGCTGCGCGACAGAGCTTCACGACTTTGTGGGTGTGCTCTTCGTTGAGCGCGAAGTTGCCGCCGCCGGGCTGCCGGGTCGGGCACGAGATATTGATCTCGATGGCGTCAACGCCAGGCACGCTGACGTCGCGCGCCATGTCGGCAAAATCCTCGACACTCTCCGCCGTGATGCTGCAGACGAGGGGCGGCTTGAATTGCTTGTATTCGGGAAGCTGCACGTCCAGGAAGTACTGGAGACCCTTCGTCGGCAAACCGATCGAGTTGATCATGCCGCCCTGAACTTCCGAGACGCGCGGCGGCGGATTGCCTGCGCGGTAATCACGCGAAACGGTCTTCGAGACGAGCGCGCCGAGTCGGTTGAGATCGATGACCTGCCCGAACTCCGCCGAAAACGTGCCGGACGCCGGCAGGATGGGATTGGGCAGCGTGACGCTGCCGATCTTGACTGAAAGATCTACCATCCCAGAACCTCCTGCAGGTCGAAGACAGGGCCTTCGACGCACACGCGCCGCATCTCTTTCCTGCCGTTGACTTCGAACGTGCGGACACAGATGTAGCAGGGGCCGAGGCCGCACGCCATGATCTGCTCCATCGCCGCCTGCCCGGGAATGTTGTGCTCTTTTCCGATGCGCTTCATGAGCTGCAGCAGTCGATTCGAGCCGCAGGTGAAAAACGCGTCTGCCTTGTTTTCGGCAATGAGCCGTCTCAGGATGAGCTCGACGTTTTCGACCGAGCTCGTGCCGTCGGTATCGAGCACCTTGATGACCGTGCCGGCGCTCTCGAAGAGATCGGCTGCCAGCGCAAGCTCCGGACTGCGCGCGCTCAATATCGCCGTGATGCGGACCCCGCGCTCGCCTGCGAGCTGCGAGATGGGCGCCATCGTTGCAAGCCCCACCCCGCGGCCGAGCACCACCACATTCTTCCAGTGCGGCTCGAGCTTGAAGCCGACGCCGAGCGGCCCGAGCATGTTGAGCATGTCGCCGGGCTCGAGCGTCGCGAGGCCTTGCGTGCCGCGCCCCACAACCTTGTAGAGAAACTCCAGGCGCTCACTCGAGCGTGCCACGCGATAGACGCTCTGCGGGCGGCGAAACCAGACCTCCACTTCGTCAGGCGTGGGACACAGCAGTTGAAAGAACTGGCCGGGCTGTGCCGCCAGCGCCTTGGGCGAAGCCTTCACGACGAGATGCTTGTACTCGTCATTGATCCATTCGTGCGCGACGACCGGACACAGTGTTTCTTCTGCGGGACACTGAGATGGGCTTTGATCCGACGGGGTTTTTCCGACGGTGATTGCGGCTGTGGCGTATTTCAACATGACCTTCCGAAAGCCTCCGGACGCGAATGGGCCTCTAGATTTAAGCGCACCAGTGTCTAAAAATCAAGACTTGTCCAATTTTTGCGACAAACCTTCACAGCGCATAGGACGTTACGGGTCAGGTCTTTTCGTATTTCGCCATGAGCTCTCGCAGGAACGTCGCGGCAGGCGCCGCCTTCATTGCCCGCTGCCACATCTCGGTAACCGATCGCTG
>JBKJPI010000157.1:0-8937 GCA_046595235.1 Burkholderiales bacterium
CGCTCGACGGCAAGGGGCCGATCCTCGCCACGAAGCGTCGGCCGGTCGAAAGCCCCGCGGCTGGTATCGTCGAACGGCAGCCGGTGAAGCAACCGCTTCAGACGGGCATCAAGGCCATCGACGCCATGATCCCGATCGGCCGCGGCCAGCGCGAGCTCATCATCGGCGATCGGCAGACCGGCAAAACCGCGGTGGCCGTCGACGCCATCATCAATCAGAAGGGCAAGGATCTTTTCTGCGTTTATGTGGCGATCGGACAAAAGGCTTCGACGATCAAGAACGTCGTCCGCAAGCTCGAGGAACACGGCGCGATGGCATACACCATCGTGGTCGCGGCTTCGGCATCCGACTCCGCGGCGATGCAATACATCGCGCCCTACTCCGGCTGCACGATGGGCGAATATTTCCGGGATCGCGGTCAGGACGCACTGATCGTTTACGACGATCTGACGAAACAGGCGTGGGCGTACCGCCAGATCTCGCTGCTCCTGCGGCGCCCGCCGGGCCGCGAAGCATATCCCGGCGACGTCTTCTACCTCCACTCACGGCTTCTCGAGCGCGCCGCGCGCGTCAACGAAGACTACGTCGAGCACTTTACGAAAGGCGAAGTCAAAGGGAAGACCGGCTCGCTCACGGCGCTCCCGATCATCGAAACGCAGGCAGGCGACGTCACGGCGTTCGTGCCGACGAACGTGATCTCGATTACCGACGGGCAGATCTTTCTCGAGACTGACCTCTTCAATGCCGGCATACGACCTGCGATCAACGCAGGAATCTCGGTGTCGCGCGTAGGCGGCGCCGCGCAGACGAAGGCGATCAAGAAGCTCGGCGGCGGCGTGCGCCTCGCGCTCGCGCAGTATCGCGAGCTCGCAGCGTTCGCGCAGTTCGCATCTGACCTCGACGAAGCAACACGTAAGCAGCTCGAGCGCGGCCGCATGGTCACGGAGCTCATGAAGCAGCCGCAGTACGAGCCGCTCGAAGTCTGGGAAATGGCGATCACCCTGGCGGGCGTGAACAACGGGTTCTTCGACGATATCGACGTGAAGAAGGCGCTTTCAGCCGAGAAGTCGCTGCGCGATCACGTGAAGGGCAAGTATCCGGACCTCGTAAAGCGCATCGAAGACACGAAGGACCTCTCGAAAGACGATGAGGAGAAGCTCCAGCAGGCCATGAAAGACTGGAAAACGACCGCGACGTACTAGTGGTCGATTGACTCTCCCAAGGCCTCGCGGGTCTTGATTTAAATGCTAACCGGCCTCTGAATGTTACGTTCGCGGCAGCCGCCCGTTCCGGGCCTGCCGCTCACCGTTAACGCTGAGGTCCTAACAGAAGAGCCAGCCATGCCGGGATCGAAAGAGATCCGCACCAAGATCAAGAGCGTGCAGAACACGCGCAAGATCACCAAGGCGATGGAGATGGTCGCCGCTTCGAAAATGCGCCGCGCGCAGGAGCGTATGCGCCAGTCGCGTCCCTACGGCGAGAAGATCCGCAACGTGGCGGCCCACATCAGTCACGCGAACCCGGAATACCGGCATCCGTTCCTCGTCAGTCGCGATACGGTCAAACGCGTGGGAATCATCGTGATCACCGCCGACAAGGGCTTGTGCGGCGGACTCAATACCAATGTGCTTCGTCTTGCACTCACGCATATCCGGGAGTGGGAGATTGCGGGCGAGGAGGTCGAGGCGTGTGCGATCGGCACCAAGGGCCTGGGCTTTCTCCAGCGGCTTGGCGTGAATGTCGTCTCGCAGGTCACGGGACTTGGCGATCGCCCGAATCTCGAAAAGCTGATCGGTGCGGTAAAGGTGATGCTCGACGGTTACACAGCGGATCGCTTCGATCGCCTCCTCGTGTTCTCGACGCGCTTCGTGAACACGATGAAGCAGGAGCCGACGATGGAGCAGCTGCTGCCGCTGTCGGCCGACCACATCCGCATTTCGCCGGATTCGAAAGACGCAACACCGACGGGAACCTGGGATTACATTTACGAACCCGACGCGGCGGCCGTGCTGAACCAGGTGCTCACGCGTTACGTCGAGGCGCTGATTTACCAGGCCGTCGCCGAGAACCTTGCTTCCGAGCAGTCCGCGCGCATGGTCGCCATGAAGTCCGCGTCCGACAACGCGGGCACCGTGATCGACGAGCTCACCCTGGTATACAACAAGTCACGTCAGGCTTCGATCACGAAAGAGCTTTCCGAGATCGTAGCCGGGGCCGCAGCGGTTTAAGAATCAGAGCTCGCGATCGCGCGGCTCGCAAACGAATCGAATCAGTCAGGAAATCATCATGGCACAAGGTTTACACGCAGGAACGATCGTCCAGTGCATCGGTCCGGTCATCGACGTCGAGTTCCAGAGGGACAGCATGCCGCACGTGTATCACGCGCTCACGCTCGATGACGTGAATTCGGGACTCACGCTCGAGGTTCAGCAGCAGCTCGGCGATGGCATCGTGCGCACGATCGCGCTCGGCTCGTCCGACGGCCTGCGCCGTGGAATGAAAGTCATCAACACCGGCGCGCCGATCTCCGTGCCCGTGGGCCCGAAGACCCTCGGGCGCATCATGGATGTGCTTGGCCGTCCGATCGACGACGCGGGCCCGATCGGCGCTGAAACCAGCGCCTCGATCCATCGCAAGGCGCCGGAGTTCGACGATCTCGCGCCATCGCAGGAGCTTCTCGAAACGGGCATCAAGGTTATCGATCTCGTGTGCCCGTTTGCGAAAGGCGGCAAGGTCGGCCTCTTCGGCGGGGCGGGCGTGGGCAAGACCGTGAACATGATGGAGCTCATCCGCAACATCGCGATCGAGCACTCGGGTTATTCGGTGTTCGCCGGCGTCGGCGAGCGCACGCGCGAAGGCAACGACTTCTATCACGAGATGAAGGACTCGAACGTTCTCGACAAGGTGGCGCTGGTTTACGGCCAGATGAACGAGCCGCCGGGCAATCGTCTGCGTGTGGCGCTCACCGGCCTCACGATGGCGGAATTCTTCCGTGACGAAGGCCGCGACGTCCTTTTCTTCGTCGACAACATCTACCGCTTCACGCTCGCGGGCACTGAAGTATCGGCGCTGCTCGGCCGGATGCCGTCCGCCGTGGGCTACCAGCCGACACTCGCGGAGGAGATGGGCCGCCTGCAGGAGCGAATCACCTCGACCAAGACCGGGTCGATCACGTCGATCCAGGCCGTGTACGTTCCGGCGGACGACCTGACCGATCCCTCGCCCGCGACGACATTCGGCCACCTCGATTCGACCGTGGTGCTATCGCGCGATATCGCGTCGCTTGGCATCTACCCCGCCGTCGATCCGCTTGACTCAACTTCCCGGCAGCTCGATCCGCACGTCGTCGGCGAAGAGCACTATGCGGTTGCGCGCGGCGTTCAGACCACGCTGCAGCGATACAAGGAGCTTCGCGACATCATCGCGATCCTGGGAATGGACGAGCTGTCCCCGGAAGACAAGCTCGCAGTATCGCGCGCCCGTAAAATCCAGCGTTTCCTCTCGCAGCCCTTCTTCGTGGCCGAGGTATTTACAGGCTCGCCGGGCAAATACGTTTCACTCAAGGACACGATCAAAGGCTTCAAAATGATCGTCAACGGCGAATGTGATGCGCTTCCGGAACAGGCGTTCTACATGGTCGGCGGGATCGAAGAAGCGTTCGAAAAAGCCAAGACGCTGCAGTAGACCATGGCCAACAGCATCCACATCGACGTCGTCAGCGCGGAGGCGTCCATCTACTCGGGAGAAGCCGAGTTCGTCGTGCTTCCGGGTGAAGCGGGAGAGCTCGGTATCTATCCGCGTCACACGCCGCTCATCACGCGCATCCGCCCGGGCGAAGTTCGAATCAAGCCGGCTGACGGCGGCGAGGAGGAGCTGATCTTCGTGGCCGGCGGTATCCTCGAAGTGCAGCCGAAGGCGATCACCGTGCTCGCCGACACTGCGATCCGCGCACACGATCTCGACGAAGCCAAGGCCCTCGACGCGAAGAAGCGTGCGGAAGACCTTGTTCAGAACCGCACGTCCAAGCTCGAGATCGCCGCAGCGCAAGCCGAGCTGGCGAGCGCCGTCGCTCAGCTCGCCGCAATCCGCAAGCTGCGCACGAGGCGCTGAGCGCTCCGCGCCCGTCGCAAAGTGAACCCCTACTTTGCGCCGATTAAGCATCGCGTCGCAAAGTGCACCCCTACTTTGCGCCGGAACTGCTAATCTGAACTGAATCGCGGGCCAAGCCCGCCGATTCGAGCTTGAAACTTCAACGAAAGACCGACCAGTATGCTTACCACTGTTTCTTCGTTGCCGTTTCCGCACCAAAGGCGCCCGGCCGCCCGAAGCCTTTGGTGCTGACGGGCCGTTCCGGCCGAAAGTAGATTTTTACTTTCGGCCGTATCTCGTGTTTGACGCAGATCTGCTAATCGTCGGGGGCGGCATCAATGGCGTAGGCATCGCGCGCGATGCAGCCGGGCGCGGTTTGCGCGTCATTCTGTGCGAGCAAGGTGACCTGGGCTGCGCCACCAGCTCCGCCAGCAGCAAGCTCGTTCACGGCGGCCTTCGTTATCTCGAGCAGATGGAATTTCGTCTCGTCGCTGAAGCACTGGCCGAGCGTGAAGTGCTGCTGCGCGCGGCACCCCATCTCGTCCACCCGATGCGCTTCGTGATGCCGCACGCGCCTGATTTACGCCCGCGATGGGTGATACGTGCAGGGCTTTTTCTTTACGACGTGCTCGCCCGGCGGCAGACGCTGCCGCGCTCGTCATCGCTCGATCTCACGCGAGAACCCTTCGCGAGCGGTTTGCAATCTCAATACGTGCGTGGTTACGCCTATTCGGATTGCTGGGTCGACGACGCACGCCTGGTCATCGCGAACGCACGCGCCGCGAATGATGCCGGGGCGAGCATACGGCCACGCACGCGCTGCATTGCGGTGACGAGGCTCGATTCTCACTGGCGCATACGCCTGCGGGATGCGGCAGGTGAAGTCGAGGTGACTGCCCGCGCCCTCGTCAATGCCGCGGGTCCCTGGGTCGAAAATTTCCTGGAGCACGTCGTCGGAGAGCGCTCCCGCGACCACCTGAAGCTCGTACAGGGGAGTCATATCGTGGTGCCGCGTTTGTACGAAGGCGACCATGCCTGCATCCTGCAGAACGACGATCGCCGCGTGATCTTCGTCTATCCGTACGAACGTGAGTTCACGCTGATCGGAACGACCGACGTTCCGGCGCAGGGTGACCCGCTCGCGTGCAGCGCGAGCCCGGCGGAAATTGGTTACCTCTGTAGTGCAGCGAACCGCTACTTTTCACGCCAGGTTTGCCCCGCTGACGTGAAGTGGAGCTACTGCGGCGTACGCGCCCTCCGCGATGACGGCGCGCGCGATCCGTCCAAGGTGAGCCGGGACTATCTGCTGCGGCTGGACGCAGCGCCGGGCCGAGCACCGCTGCTGTCGATCTTCGGCGGGAAGATCACGACGTATCGCCGGCTCGCAGAGCGCGCGCTCGAAAAACTGGGCTCGGCCATGCCGGGCATTGGCGTGCCATGGACGCTCGCCGTCGGATTGCCCGGATCCGATCTTCCGCGCGACGATCTGGAAAGCCATGTCAGCGCGCTCTCCACGGCGCGCCCGGGCCTCCCGCGGGAGCTCCTGCGTGCGCTTGTCAGGCGCCACGGATCACTTACAGCGGCGGTGCTGGGTCCGGCGTACTGCGTCGGGGATCTCGGAGAGCACTTCGGCAGTGACCTCTATGCGCGTGAGGTGGACTATTTCATGTCGTGTGAGTGGGCAGCAGAGGCCGATGACGTCCTGTGGCGACGCACGAAGGCCGGGTTGCACCTCTCCGCAAGCGACCGCGCTGCACTCGTGCAATACGTCGCGGCGCGCGCCGAAGCGCGCGTGACATAATCCGAGCGATGTCTCTCAATGTCGTCATTCTCGCAGCGGGCGTCGGCAAGCGTATGCAGTCGCGCCTTCCGAAAGTGCTGCATACCGTCGCCGGCCTGCCACTGCTCGGCCATGTGATCGGCGCCGCACGTGCGCTCGATGCGGGACGCATCGTCGTCGTGTACGGCCACGGGGGCGAGCAGGTGCTGGCGGCTGTGTCCGGCCCTGACCTTGCCTTCGCGAAGCAGGAGCCGCAGCTTGGAACGGGCCATGCGGTCCAGCAGGCGCTGCCGATGCTTTCCGACGCGCCGGTGACGCTCGTACTGTATGGGGACGTGCCGCTCATCCGCGCGGACACGCTGAGGCGCCTGATCGGAGCTGCCCACGAATCCGTAGCGGTACTGACTGCGGAGCTCGACGACCCGCAGGGCTATGGGCGGATTCTTCGCACTTCGCTCGGCGCAATCCGCGGCATTGTCGAGGAAAAAGACGCGAGCGCCGAGGAGCGCGCGCTGCGGGAAGTGAACACCGGGCTCATGGCGCTGCCAACGGCGCATCTCGGCACCTGGCTGTCACGTTTGAAGAACGACAATGCCCAGAGCGAGTACTACCTGACCGATGTGGTGAAGCTTGCGCTGGAAGACGGCGTCAAGGTTGAAGCGGTGCCCGTGAGTGATGCCTGGGAAATGCTGGGCGTGAACAGCCGCGTGCAGCTCGCGCAGGTCGAGCGCCTCTACCAGCGCGATTACGCAAACCGGCTTCTCGAAGGCGGCGTGGCCCTCGCGGATCCGGCGCGCATCGACGTGCGCGGTGAGCTCGTCTGCGAGCGCGACGTGCATATCGACGTCAACTGCGTGTTCGAAGGCCGGGTTCATCTTGCCGACGGCGCACGAATCGGTGCGAACTGCGTTCTGAGAAATGTGACCGTGGGTGCGGAGACACGCGTCGAGCCATTCAGTCATATCGATGACGCCGAGATTGGAGCGCAATGCCGCATCGGACCTTACGCGCGCATCCGGCCCGGCACACGACTGGCGGCCGACGTACACATCGGCAACTTCGTGGAAGTCAAAGCAAGCGACATTGCCGAAGGCTCGAAGGCGAATCATCTCGCCTACATCGGCGACACGACTATAGGCCGTAACGTGAACGTCGGCGCCGGGACGATCACATGCAATTACGATGGCGCGTCCAAACACCGTACGGTCATCGAGGACGACGTGTTCATCGGTTCGGACACGCAGCTCGTTGCCCCGGTGACCGTGCGGCGCGGCGCAACCATTGGCGCCGGCTCGACGGTCACACGTGAAGTGCCCGAGGGGGGTCTCACGTTGACCCGTGTCAAGCAGAAATCGATTCCCGGATGGAAGCGACCCCAGAAGAAGGCAGGCTGATATGTGCGGAATAGTCGGTGCGATCTCTCACCGGAACGTCGTTCCGATTCTTCTCGAGGGTCTTCGGCGTCTCGAGTATCGCGGCTATGACTCGGCAGGGATTGCCGTCGTCAACGGTTCACTCAAGCGACTGCGCAGCACGGGCCGCGTCGCGGAGCTTACGAAGCGGGTGGATGAACAGGCGCTTTCGGGCGCGCTCGGCATCGCGCACACCCGCTGGGCGACGCACGGCATTCCGTCGGAGCGCAATGCACATCCCCACGTGTCGGGCGGCCTCTCCGTGGTGCATAACGGGATCATCGAGAATCACGAGGAGATGCGGGGCCGCTTACAGAAGGAAGGCTACGTGTTCGTCTCGGACACCGATACCGAAGTCATCGCCCATCTCGTGCGCTCGAAGATGGCAAAGGGTGCGAAGCTGCTGGAGGCGGTACGCCTCAGCGTCGGTGAGCTGACGGGCGCGTACGCGATTGCCGTCGTCGACGAAAAAGATCCGCAGAGACTGATCGTCGCACGCATGGGCGCCCCGTTGCTGCTTGGGTTGGGCGACGGTGAAAATTTCGCCGCCTCCGATGCGTCGGCGCTGGTGCAGGTCACTTCGCGAGTGGTTTATCTCGAAGAATCCGATTGCGCGGAGATCACGCTCGACGGCGTGCGCATCTTCGACGGTGCGGGCAAGGCTGCCGAGCGCGCCGAGCACGTCAGCAGCCTTTCCTCGGCGGACGTCGAGCTCGGCCCCTACCGCCACTACATGCAGAAGGAAATCTTCGAGCAGCCGATCGCCGTCGCGAACACGCTCGAGCTCGTGGTGAATGCGCGCGGAATCAGCCCACAGCTCTTCGGCGCCGAAGCGGAGATGGTATTACGTGAAGTCGACAGCGTACTCATCCTCGCGTGCGGCACGAGCTTTCACGCGGGGCTCGTTGCGAAGTACTGGCTGGAGTCACTCGCGGGCATACCTTGCAACGTAGAGATCGCGAGCGAGTACCGGTATCGCGACTCGGTCCCGAATCCGAAAGCCCTCGTCGTCACGATCTCGCAGTCAGGCGAAACGGCAGATACGCTGGCGGCGCTCAATCATGCGAAGACGCTCGGTCAGGAGCGCACGCTATCGATCTGCAATGTGCCTGAGTCGGCGCTCGTTCGTCATTCGAAGCTTCGCTTTCTCACCCGCGCGGGTCCTGAGATCGGGGTGGCGTCGACCAAGGCTTTCACGACCCAGCTCGCGGCGCTGGTGCTCCTCGCAATGACGCTCGCGAAGCTGCGCGGCCGTCTTACACCGGCCCGCGAGACGGAGCTTCTGGACGCGCTTCGTCATCTCCCCGCAGCGCTCACGCACGTGCTCGGTGCCGAGAAGCAGGTCGAGAAGTGGGCTGAGCGTTTCGCGCAGCGCGAGAACGCGCTATTTCTCGGCCGCGGAATTCACTACCCGATCGCGATGGAAGGTGCGCTCAAGCTCAAGGAAATTTCGTACATACATGCCGAGGCCTATGCGGCGGGCGAGTTGAAGCATGGCCCCCTCGCTCTGGTCGACCACAAAATGCCGGTCGTCGCGATCGCGCCGAAAGATTCGCTTTTCGAGAAGCTCAAGTCGAACCTGCAGGAAGTACGGGCGCGCGGAGGAGAGCTCTTCGTCTTCGCAGATCAGAACGCAGCCCTGCCGGAAAGCGACGG
>JBKJPI010000205.1:0-15710 GCA_046595235.1 Burkholderiales bacterium
AGATTTTTTTGTCGCACAGCAGGATGAACGGATTTTCCAGCGTCACGGATTGCTTTTCCGGATTGTTGATGAAGTACGGCGACAGATAGCCGCGGTCGAATTGCATGCCTTCGACGATATCGAGTTCATCGTTCAGGGATTTGCCGTCTTCAACAGTGATGACGCCTTCCTTGCCGACTTTTTCCATGGCTTCGGCAATCCGGTCACCGATCGAGGCATCGCTATTGGCCGAGATCGAACCGACTTGCGCGATTTCCTTGGTCGTGGTGCAAGGCTTGGCGATTTTTGCCAGTTCTTCGACTGTGGCAGCAACTGCCTTGTCGATGCCGCGCTTCAAGTCCATCGGGTTCATGCCGGCGGCAACGAACTTCATGCCTTCCTGCACGATCGACTGCGCCAGAACGGTCGCGGTGGTGGTGCCGTCACCGGCTACATCGGAAGTCTTGGAAGCGACTTCCTTCACCATCTGCGCGCCCATGTTCTCGAACCTGTCTTTGAGCTCGATTTCCTTTGCCACCGAGACGCCGTCTTTGGTGACGGTCGGGGCGCCGAACGAGCGCTCGAGCACCACATTACGACCTTTGGGGCCGAGGGTCACTTTGACCGCGTCGGCCAGAATGTTCACGCCGGCGACGATCTTCGAGCGCGCGGACTCGTGGAATTTGACTTCTTTTGCTGCCATGTTGATTCTCCTGAAGATTCGATGCGATGCGGGGAACTAGGCTTCGACGACGCCCATGATGTCTTCTTCACGCATCACGAGTAGTTCTTCACCTTCGACCTTGACGGTCTGGCCGGAGTATTTTCCGAACAGCACGCGGTCGCCCACTTTGACGTCGAGCGGAAGGATCTTGCCTTCGTCTGTTTTCTTGCCTTTGCCGACGGCCTGCACTTCGCCCTGATCGGGCTTTTCAGCAGCAGTGTCGGGGATCACGATTCCGGAAGCAGTCTTACGCTCTTCTTCCAGCCGCTTCACGATAATGCGGTCGTGCAACGGGCGAATTTTCATGTGGTTCTCCTTGTGAATCGGGGTGGTTGGATCCGGGCCGGGCCGCTTGCTAGCACTCAAGCGCGGCGAGTGCTAATGATAAGGCTTTAACCGGCATTTTTCAACAGGCGTGAGCGCGGCAACCTAGAAATAGGCGCAAAAAGACGCCCGCGGCGGATGGTCCGCCGGGGCGTCAAGGCCTGCTTTGGGGACTAGCTGTCGAGCCTGCGGGAAGCCGAGCCCGGGATGCCGAAGCGGTAAACCGTCTGGCGTTTCCCGTCGCAGGTCGGCGGGATCGGCCGGTGGGGGCAGGGTGCGGAGCGGGTGCCTTCCGGCTCGAGCGTCGCATCGTCGGCGTATTCGGCCCAGATGCCGCCTTTGACCGGCCGGAAGACCCACATCAGATATCCGCGCTCGGCGGCAAGCTGAACGAGGTCATCGGCGTCGGGCGTGTCAGAGATCACGACCTGGTTGCCGTTTATGCCATACGGGTAAGTACCGAAGGCCTGAAGGCACTCGAGCGCTTCGGTGCCGTCCGCGCCGCGCCGCATGCAGCCCGGCCGCTCGGTGCGGGAAACATCCCATGCACCGAGTTTCCACGCCGCATCCATCGCAGCCTTGTCGACGGCACCCAATGTCGTCCATCGATCGTTGACCTGCAGCGCGGAGCTGGGAATCGGTGTGTATGCAATCGTCTGCGCTTCTTCGAGCTCAGCAAGCTTGTGCCTGATGAAGCCGTGCCAGTGCAGCGTGAGGATGACGGGAGTGTCGGGACACGGCACTGCCGCGAGGGTGATTGCCACCAGCGGCAGGTTGGTGGAAGCAACCTGATCTTCGATCCGTTCGAGTATTCGCATGAGCTCAGCGTCTCCTACCGGGTGGTACACTGAATTGCAAATCGATGCCGTCGCTACTGACAATAACGAACCACGGCGCAAAAGGTTGAGCTGCAAATCACGAATTCGGCATTTTTTATCTGTCCCCTGTGGTTAAGAGCACGCGCACGACCACAAAAGCTTTGAACGCACGCCGCAAAAATGCAAGCTAGCACTCCCAACAGCGTGCTGCTAAAGCGGAGTTGCGAAGCCGTATGGCACCCGTGCACGCAGATGAAGCAGCACGAAACGCTGCCGCTCATTCCAGTGGCATACGCGAAGGATTGCTGGCTTTACGATTGCGACGGACGGCGTTACCTCGACGCCGTCAGCTCCTGGTGGGTGAATCTCTTCGGCCACGGGAACGTACGCATCGACGCGGCCATTGCAGATCAACTTTCGAAGTTTGCGCACGTCATGCTCGCGGGATTCACCCACGCGCCTGTCGTCGAGCTCTCCGAGCGCCTGTCACAACTCACCGGCGGCGCGCTGGGACACTGCTTCTACGGAAGCGATGGCGCTTCGGCGACCGAGATCGCGCTCAAGATGAGCTTTCACTTCTGGCGCAACAGCGGCCGGCCCGCGAAGACGAACTTCACGAGTCTTTCAGGCAGCTATCACGGTGAAACGCTCGGCGCGCTTTCTGTCACTGACGTCACGCTCTTCAAAGACACGTACGCGCCGCTTCTGCGGGTGACTGCCACCGTGCCGAGTCCCGACTCGAGGCGTTCGGAGGCGGGGGAGACAGCGCACGCATTCGCAATCCGCTGCGCGCGCGCGCTCGAAGAGCATCTGAAAGCGAACCACGCGACGACCGCAGCGCTCATCGTAGAACCGCTGGTGCAGGGCGCGGGCGGCATGGCCATGTACGACGCCGAGTACTTGAGGCTCGCGGCGGCCTTGTGCAAACGCTACGACGTGCACCTTATCGCCGACGAAATCATGACGGGCTTCGGGCGCACCGGGACGTTCTTCGCGTACGAACAGGCGGGGATCACGCCTGATTTTCTGTGTCTGTCGAAAGGCATCACCGGCGGCTACCTTCCCCTTTCGGTGGTACTCACGCGTGATGCGATCTATGAAGCCTTTTACGATGACGCGCTGACACGCGGCTTCCTGCATTCGCATTCGTACACTGGCAACGCGCTCGCATGCCGCGCAGCGCTCGCGACACTGGATATTTTCGAATCCGACAACGTGATCGAAGCCAATCGCGCCCGCGCAGCTGGGGTGACGGCGAAGCTGCAGCAACTCGCAGCACACGAACGCGTGCGTGATTTCCGTACGACGGGAATGATCTGGGCCTTCGAGATCGAAAGCGACGTTCCCGAAATCGCAGGAAGAATTCACGAAGCAGCTCTCGAACGCGAGCTTCTGCTGCGCCCGATCGGCTCGACCGTCTACTTCATGCCGCCTTACACGATGACCGACGCCGAGCACGACCTGCTGGCCGCACGTACGCTCGAAATCGTCGAATCACTTCCATGAAAACGAAGCCCTGCCGCGTCTCAGGGACAGCGGTATTTCTGATGCTCTTTTTCATGAGCATCGGCGCGCACGCGGCAATCCCCGCTCCCGTTGCTCAGGCGCTCGCGGCAGCCGGCATTCCCGAGTCCGCGGTCGGTCTTTACGTGCAGGACGTCAACGCGCAGCAACCCGTCGTCGCTCACGCGGCGGACCGGCCCATGAATCCGGCGTCGACCATGAAGCTCGTGACAACGTACGCCGCCCTCGAGCTCCTCGGTCCTGCACATACCTGGTCGACCGAGGTCTATGCCGCCGGCCCGATTCAGAATGACGTGCTCTCCGGAAATCTGGTCATCAAAGGCCACGGCGACCCCAAGCTCACGCTCGAGAATTTCTGGCTGCTCCTGAGAAGCGTTCGGGCGCGCGGCGTGCGCGAGATTCGGGGAGACGTAATCCTCGATCGCAGCTACTTCCTCGTCGACGATTACGACGCCGGCCGCTTCGATGGGGAGCCGACACGCGCGTACAACACCGGACCTGACGCGCTGCTCGTCAGTTTCAAGGCGATCACCGTGCAGTTCGCGCCGGAGCCGGATGCGCGCACAGTGCGGCTGGTGGTCGAGCCTCGCCTGGATCCGATACAGATCGTGAACAATATTTCGATCAGCGATGGCTCGTGCGGCGACTGGGCTGCACGCCTCAAGTTCGATGCGCAGGACACGCCCGAGCAGGCGCGGCTCGTCATCAGCGGTTCGTATGCACGCGAATGCGGAGAACGCGCGCGAAGCTTCAGCCTCCTCGGCCATCGCCAGTTCGTCGCGGCGCTTTTCTCACAGCTGTGGAAGGAGCTTGGTGGAAGCTTGAGCGGCGGCGTACGCGAGGGTTCGGTTCCCGCCGGCGCCCGCCTCCTTGCGACATCACGTTCCCCTGCACTGTCAGACGTCGTTCGCGATATCAACAAATACAGCAACAACGTGATGGCGCGGCAGGTGTTTCTCACGCTCGGCGCGCTGAATGGCGGCGTACCGGGAACACTCGAGAAGTCGCGCGCTGCGATTCGCCACTGGCTCAGTCAGAAAGCCGTGTCGATGCCCGAGCTCGCGATGGATAACGGTTCGGGGCTCTCGCGCATCGAACGCATCAGCGCGCGCGGAATGGGGGAAATGCTGCTCGAGGCGTTCAGGAGCCCCGTTATGCCGGAGCTGATTTCATCGATGCCGATCGTCGCGGCGGATGGAACGATGCGTAAGCGGCTGTCGAACGCCGAAGTAGCAGGGCAGGCACACATCAAGGGCGGCACGCTTGCAGGCGTGCGTGCGATTGCAGGTTACGTGCTCGATGCGCGGGGGCGGCGGAACGTGGTGGTCCTGATCGTTAACCACGCGAATGCCGGCAATGCGCAAGGCGCGCAGGACGCGCTGTTGCGGTGGGTCTACCGCCGTTAACAAACACGTCCGAAAGTGCAAACCTACTTTCGTCCGAACGGCAAGTTAGCGCCAAGGCTTGGGGCGGCCCGGCGCCTGAAGTGCAGAAAGGGCAACGAAAACCCGACCGGGGATTGGCCAGTCGGTGTTTCGTAGCAGTTTCAAGCTCGAATCGGCTGGCTTTGCCAGCAATTCAGTTCAAATTTGTAGTTCCAACGCAAAGTAGGGGTTCACTTTGCGGCGTGGGGTTTGCGGCGCGGTAATTACAACCCGAGGTCGCCCCACATCCTATCGACCCGCGCTTTCACCGCGTCGCTCATCGCGATCGGCGTACCCCACTGGCGGTTGGTTTCCTGCGGCCACTTGTTCGTGGCATCGATACCCATCTTCGAGCCCAGCCCTGCAACAGGGCTCGCGAAGTCCAGATAGTCCATCGGCGTGGCATCGGCAATCAGCGTGTCCCGCCGCGGATCGACCCGCGTCGACAATGCCCAGATCACCTCCTTCCAGTCGCGAACGTTCACGTCGTCATCAGTGACGATGATTATTTTCGTGTACATGAACTGACGTAAGTATGACCACACCCCGAACATGACCCGCTTTGCATGCCCCGGATACTGCTTGCGGATGCTGACGCAGGCGATGCGATACGAGCAGCCTTCCGGAGGCAGGTAGAAGTCGACGATCTCGGGAAACTGCTTCGCAAGAAGCGGCACGAAGACTTCGTTCAGCGCGAGCCCCAGCACCGCGGGCTCGTCAGGCGGTTTACCGGTGTAGGTGGAGTGGTAGATCGGCTCGCGCCGCATCGTTATCCGCTCCACGGTGAATACCGGAAAGCGTTCGGTCTCGTTGTAGTAGCCGGTGTGATCTCCGAAAGGGCCTTCCACCGCCGTCTCACCGGGATATATGTAACCTTCCAGCACGATCTCCGAAGTCGCAGGCACTGAGAGATCATGCAAGGTGCACTTCACGATCTCGGTCTTCGAGCCGCGAAGAAGGCCCGCAAACTGGTATTCACTCAGCGTGTCCGGTACCGGGGTCACGGCACCCAGCATCGTCGCCGGGTCCGCGCCGAGCGCCACGGCGACCGGGAACGGCTCGCGTGGATTCGCCAGCGTGTGGTCGCGGTAGTCGAGTGCGCCGCCCCGATGCGCAAGCCAGCGCATGATGAGCTTGTTGCGCCCGATGACCTGCTGGCGGTAGATGCCGAGGTTCTGCCGTTTCTTCTGCGGCCCACGCGTGACCGTGAGACCCCACGTGAGCAGCGGCCCCGCGTCGCCAGGCCAGCACGTCTGGATCGGTAACTGCGCGAGATCGACGTCCGCCGCTTCGAGAATGATCTGCTGGCACGGCGCAGATCGCACTGTCTTCGGCTCCATGCTGAGCACCTGCTTCAGCAACGGAAGCTTGTCCCACGCGTCGCGCAAACCCTTCGGCGGCTCGGGCTCTTTCAGATACGCCAGCAGCTTCCCGAGGTCACGCAATGCCTCGACCGACTCGCGTCCCATCGCAAGCGCAACGCGGCGCGGGGTGCCGAAAAGATTCGCCAGGACGGGTATGGAATGGCCCTTCGGCTTTTCGAAGAGCAGGGCAGGCCCCGCGGCTTTCAGGACGCGATCGCAGATCTCGGTCATCTCGAGGACAGGGTCGACCTCGACCCGAATGCGTTTCAGTTCCCCGAGCGCCTCCAGCTGCGTGAGGAACCCGCGCAGATCTAAATAACTCACCAGATTCGGATTCTGAAATACAGATCGGCGGCGATGCCGACGAAGATCGCGCAGCCCACCCAGTTGTTGTTGACGAAGGCTTTGGAGCAGGCGTCGCGCTGGCGCGTCCTGATGAGTCCGAACTGGTAACGCACGAGGACAGCTGCTACCAGAATGCCTGCGTAGTAGAGAAGGCCCATGAACTGCCACGCGCCGATCGCCACCAGCATGATGAGGAAGATCGTGTGGCACGCCATCACCCCGGCGACGTCACGGTCGCCCAGAAGAATCGCGGAAGACTTCAGCCCCAGGCGCTTGTCGTCCTCACGGTCGACCATCGCGTATTCGGTGTCGTATGCGATCACCCAGAACATGTTGGCGAGCATGAGCACCCAGGCAACCGGCACCAGCTTTCCGTACTGCGCAGCGTACCCCATCGGAATCGAGAAGCCGAACGCGATGCCGAGCCACGCCTGCGGGAAGGAAAACGCGCGCTTGAGGAACGGATAGATAAGCGCGAGCGCCAGCGCGACGAACGAAAGCTTTATCGCCAGCGGATGCATCTGCATTACGAGACCGAACGCGGCGAGGAACAGGACCGCGGCGAGGACGAGCGCTTCCCACGGCTTGATGAGACGCGCTGCAAGTGGCCGGTCGCGCGTACGCTCCACCTGGCCGTCGAAGTCGCGATCGGCGAAGTCGTTTACGGCGCAGCCGGCTGAACGCACAAGAATGGTCCCGACCACGAACACCAGCAAAACGTCCGCATCGGGAATGCCGTACGCGGCAAACCACAGTCCCCAGAGACACGGCCACAACAGCAGGAGAACGCCGATGGGCTTATCGAGCCGCAGCAGCCGTTCGTACGCGTTCAGTCGGTCGACCAACGTCATAGCCGAAGGATCCGGTAGAAATACTTCGGTGACGAGTATAGGTGAATTATGCAGTCGGAATAGAGAGCGCCGTCCCCACAGGATCGGCGGCAATTCCGCCACGCGATGCCGTGTGGAACCACGGGCAGCGCCTCAGACCTTCAACAGTTCGTGCTTGCCGCCGAGCCACCGCGCGAGATGCGCCTGCGCCGCCGCGGGCTCTTCACGCAGCAGGGCTTCCGCGAGCGCGCGGGCGGCATCGAGGAGATCCAGGTCGGTTTCGAGGTTGGCGAAGCGCAGCATCGGCACGCCGCTTTGCCGCGCACCGAGCATTTCGCCCGGTCCGCGCACGCGCAGATCGTGCCTTGCCACTTCGAAGCCGTCCTGATTTTCGTAAATCACCTTCAGCCGCTCGCGCGCGGTGGGCGTCAGCGGGCTCTGATACAGGAGAATGCATGCGCTTCTCGCTGCGCCGCGGCCAACGCGTCCCCGCAGCTGGTGGAGCTGCGAGAGACCCAGCCGCTCCGCGTGCTCGATCACCATCAGCGTGGCGTTCGGGACGTCGACACCCACCTCGATGACCGTCGTTGCAACGAGTAACTGGATATCGCCGGCCTGGAATGCCGCCATCACTGCGGTTTTCTCGGCACTCTTGAGCCGCCCATGCACGAGTCCCACACGGAGCTCCGGAAAGGTCGCACGCACGGTCTCGTAAGTCTCGAGCGCGGTCTTCAACTGAAGCTTCTCAGATTCTTCGATCAGCGGACACACCCAGTACGCCTGGCTGCCGTCGATGCACGCATCGCGCACACGCTGCGTCACTTCCTCGCGGCGACTGTCCGAAATGAGGCGCGTCGAAATCGGCATGCGTCCCGGCGGCAGCTCATCGATGACCGAAACGTCGAGATCCGCGTAGTAGCTCATTGCAAGCGTGCGCGGGATGGGCGTCGCGCTCATCATGAGCTGATGCGGCTGGGTATTCCTGCCGCGCTTCGTCCCCTTCATGCGAAGCGCCAGGCGCTGGTGAACACCGAAGCGATGCTGCTCGTCGACGATCGCAAGAGCGAGTTCGCGAAAGCGCACCTCCTCCTGAAACAGCGCGTGGGTGCCAACTGCGATTTGCGTCTGCCCTGCCGCGATCGACTCGAGTGCGGCCGTCTTTTCAGCTTTCCGCACGCCGCCGGCGACCCACGAGACCCGCACGCCGAGCGGCGTCAGCCACGCATCGAACTTGCGATAGTGCTGCTCGGCAAGGATCTCCGTCGGCGCGACGATAGCGACTTGCGCCCCGTGCTCTACAGCCTGCAGCGCTGCGAGTGCGGCGACGATCGTCTTGCCGCTCCCGACGTCGCCCTGCAGCAGCCGTTGCATGGGATACGGCTCCGCCAGGTCGCGCTCGATCTCTCCGAAGGTGCGACGCTGCGCCGGCGTCAGCGCAAAAGGCAGCGTTTGGATGAGCCGCGCGGTAAGCGTACGTTTCGGTGTGAGAATCGGAGCGCCGGCCGCTTTGCGCATGCGGTAGTGAATGCGCATCGAGAGCTGTTGCGCGAGTAGCTCGTCGAACTTGATGCGCTTCCACGCGGGATGGCGCTGCGCCTGCAGATCGTCCAGCACGACGTCGGGCGGAGGATTGTGCAGAAAGAGCACCGATTCGCCGAAGAGCGGAAGCCGCAGCGGCGCGAGAACCTCCGGCGGCAGCGTGTCCTCGAGATCGCAGGTGCTCAATGCGCGCTCGATCAGCCGGCGCAGTACGTCCTGTCCGACGCCGGCGGTTGTCGGATATACCGGAGTCAGCGCTTTCGACACCGGCGCGTCATCGCGCACCACCTTGTAACGCGGATGCACGACTTCCGCGCCGAAGAAACCTTGTCGAACTTCACCGAAGACTCTAACGCACGTTCCCGGTGCGAGCTGCTTGAGCTGACTCTGATAGAAATTGAAGAAGCGCAGCGTCAGCACGCCGCTGTCGTCTTCGATGTGACACACGAGCTGGCGACGGGGGCGATACTTCACATCGCATTCGACGACGCGCCCCTGCACCAGCACGGGTTGGCCGGCGCGCGCTTCGTTGATCGGGTAGAGGTGCGTCTCGTCGTCGTAACGCAACGGCAGGTGCAGCACGAGATCGAAAGGCCGTGTGAGCCCCAGCCGCGCGAGCTTTTCGACGATCGCCTTGTTAACGCCCGAAAAGACGCGATAAGGCGGCGCCGGCGCGCGCGCAACGTTGCTCGCGTGGACCGCCAATGGATCGGCCGCGGAAGTTTTTTTCAGCGAACGCTTAGGTGAAGCGGCGGCGGAAGCGGCCTTGGTCACAATGCTGTCGCACGCGAGAATGACGGCACGGTAGCCCTTTCGTAGCAGTCTCAAGCTCGAATCGGCGGGCTTCGCCCGCGATTCAGTTCAAATTAGTAGTTCCGGCGCAAAGTAGGGTTTCACTTTGCGACGAAGTGACGCCTTCCGGAGGAAACGCGAATCGCGCAGCATCCGGGATCCAGCCGCTGATCTGCGCTATGACGGAAGCTCGAGCACGTACTTCGACAGTATGTTGCGCTGGATCTCGCTCGATCCCCCGTAGATCGTTCCCGGCCGTGCATAGTAGAACGGCGCGAGAAAATCGATCTCGACGCCCGCAACGTCCTGAGCACCTTCGATCACGCCGTCTTCGGCACCCGTTTCAACGAGGAGATCGGTGAGACGCTGCCAGGCTTCCATCGCCCAGATCTTGAGCGATGACACGTCCTGCCCCAGCGGCTCTCCGCGCTTGACCTGCTCGACGTAGCGGGCATAGAGGGCGGCGAGATCTTCGAGGTCGAGCCTGATCGCCGTGAAACGATCGAGAAATCCGGCGTCGTCGAAAAGACCCTTCCCTCGGGCGAGCATCTCGAGGCGCATCAACGCGTACTGCGGGCGGCGCGGGCTGCCGATGTTGAGCCGTTCGAAGCCGAGGAGCGCCTTTGCCACCGTCCATCCTTCGTTCATGGCACCGACGAGCACATCACGCGGCACGCGCACGTTGTCGAAGAACACTTCGCAGAACTCCTCATGTCCTGCGGTGTTCCGGATCGGGCGAATGGTGATGCCCGGCGTGTCGAGGTCCACCAGCAGAAAACTGATGCCCTTCTGCTTCTTCGCTTCGCGATCGGTGCGCACGAGGAGATAGATATGCGTCGCGTCGTGCGCAAGCGTGGTCCAGATTTTCTGACCGTTCACAACAAAGTGAGATCCGTCGATGACAGCGCTCGTCTGCAGGTTCGCGAGATCCGATCCGGCATTCGGCTCGGAGTAGCCCTGGCACCAGATGATTTCGCCCGAGCGCGTACGCGGCAGGTAGTGCTCTTTCTGGGCGTCGCTGCCGTATTTCATGAGGATGGGACCGACCTGCGTGATGCCCTGATCGGCGGCGCGCGCAACACCGTAGCGTTCCATCTCTTCGAGGAAGATCACCATCTTCCCCGCCTCCAATCCCATGCCGCCCCATTCCTGCGGCCAGTTCGGCGCGACCCAGCCCGCCTCAGCGAGCGTGTTCCACCAGCCCCTGATCTCGTCCATGCGCACCCGGCGCGGGAGGAAGCGCAGTTCGTCGGGATAGCGGCTCTCGATGAATTCCCGGACCTGGCTACGAAACGCGTCGTCGCCAAGCGCGTTGTAATCGGTTGCGATGTCAGGCGGCATGCGGCTCCCCTCGCGTGAATGCGAGCGCGGCATAGCGCCTGCGATGTTGGGCCGCGTTTCCGAGCCACGCTGCAAGAACGAGCGCGCGCTTCAGATACAGCCCCGCATCGTATTCGTCGGTGAAACCGATCGCCCCGTGGATCTGGATCGCCTCGCGCGTGATGCGAACCCCTGCATCGGCGCAGCGCGCCTTGAGGCGGCTCGCGATAAGGGAACGCTGCGCGGGCGCGGGCTCGCCGTCGAGCTGGCCAAGACTCTCTTCCAGCACCGCCGATGCAAGCTGCTGCTGAATGTAGAGATCGACCGCGCGGTGCTGAAGCGCCTGGAAACTTCCGATCGGACGTCCGAACTGAACGCGCGTTTTCATGTAGTCCACACTCATCTCGAGCGCTCTCGCCATGACGCCGTAAAGCTCCGCGCTTGCAATCGCTGTTGCATGATCGAGCGCGCGCGCAATTGCAGCGGAGGCAACGTCCGCTTCGGCCGCGATGTTCTCTCGTGGCACCACTGCGTCGTCGAGCTCGAGCGTGCCGAAGCTTCGGCCGTCGGCGAGCGGTTGGAAATCGACCTTCATTCCAGTCGCACCCCGATCGATGCGTGCGAGAACAAGCCCATCGGGTGAGCGCGCCGCCACGAGAAAGGTGTCAGCGCCCGCAGCGCCGCTCACGTAGCGCTTGCTGCCGCTCAACCGATAGCCGCCTTCGAACCGTGTGGCACGCATTGCGACGTGACCGGTATCAAGCTCGCCGGGCGATTCCTGCCACGCGAGGGCCAGCACACGTTCTCCACTTACAGCTGCGGCAAGAATATCTTTCTTCAGCGTCTCGTTGTCGCAGGCCAGGAGTGCGCCGGCTGCGAGCACCGCAGACGCGGTGTACGGCTCCGGTGTCAGCGCACGCGCGAGGCCTTCGGCGACGATCGCCGTCTCTGAAAGTCCGAGCCCCATGCCGCCGTATGCCTCGGGGACTTGAATTCCCAGCCACCCGAGCTCCGCCATCTGCGTCCAGATCGCCCGGTCGTATTCGCGCTCGCTGCCGCGAAGCGCCCGCACGCGCTTCATGTCGGTCGCGCGCGCAACGAAATCGGTGACGCTGTCTTTCAGAAGTACTGCGTGCTCGGAAGGCATGGCCGATTCTAACCGCTCACAGCGCCCCGTCGCGCCACGGACCGGTGATCGCGCACGTCATTCCGCTGGCGTAACTGCCATCGCCGAAGATGTTCACGAATAACGTTGCCCCATCGGGGCTGAAGCATGCGCCTGCGAATTCACTGTTGTTGAGCAGGTTCACGGCAAATGTGAACGGCTGACCGCCGCGAGACAGTCCGATGAGACGGTTGGTTTCCGACAGCTCGGGCGCGAGCGCATGCACGTCCCGGTCCGGCGTAGCGTCGTCTTCGCAAAAGAGAATGCCACCGCGTGGCGTGACGCAGAGGTTATCGGGCGAATCGAGAAGCGCACCGCTCGTCGACTGGTAGATGAGCGTCAGCACGCCCCGATCAGCGCTGATCGGGGTGTATTGCCAAAGCTGGCCGTAGCCCGTACGGAAGCCGGTGCGATCAGGCTCGGCGCTCTTCACGTCGCCGCCCGTCGTGGAGACAAACAGCATCGCACCGTTTTCCGCACGAAAAAGACCTTCAAGTCGATAGAAGAATGCAGCGCCCTGCGCGTGCCCCTGTGCGAAACAGGAAGGCACACCGCTTTCGAGATCAGGATCCGGATCACGGATGGTCACCCATTCGACACGATGATCCGCGCCGACGACCTGGCGCTCGCGCGCGTCGAACTGATTTTTGCCGCTGACCTTGAGCATCTGCAAGGTGCCGCCCGACATGAGGTTTGTCGCATCCTTCGGGACATACCGGTAGAAACCGGACGTCGAGCCGGCGTCTTCAGTCTGATACACGATGCCGGTGGTCGCATCGGCGACCGCGGCCTCTTTGCTGAAGCGTCCCATCGCCACGATCGGCCGCGCAGGCTCGGCACGTTCGGCCGAAGCCGACACCAGAAACGTATATCCGTGCTTCCGCGCCCAGCCTTCGCGCAGACCCTGGGTGCTTTCTTCACACGTGAGCCATCCCGTGTCGCGATACGCCAGGCCACCCGAGCAGTTGACGATCGTCCCGTTCAGGCTGAAGAACTCGCGCACCGCGCGTCTGGAAACGGGATCGTAATCGAGCGTGGTCGTGCCGCCCATGGCTTTGGGATCGTAGCGCGTGCCTTGTTCTCCGATGACGCCATGCGTGAAATCATCCGGCGCGTTCCGAAGCTCATGATTGCGGATCAGCCGGACAGTTCCGGCAGGACCGGCGAATGCGGCCATGCCGTCGGCATTGCGCGCATGGGTGCCACTGGCGCGCGTGAGGTTTTCACCCAATACACCGAACGTGACGAGATCGAAGCCTTCAGGGAGGGCGATGGTCCTGCGCCCCGATGCATCGATAACGGCGCGCAGCGGGCGGTATCCGCCGGAGTGCGCACCTGGGCGCCCCTTTGCGGCACCGCGCGCGTCCTTCGCCCACACCGCATGCAAGGAAAGAAGCTCGAGCGTTCCGGCGCCGACCAGGGCGGAAGGAATCGCCGCAGAGCGCTTCAGGAACGACCGTCGCGAACGGTCGAAAGCAGAGGGGTCGCTCACGCCTTGCGGAGTCTTAACGATGTTAGTGTCAGCGCGAGACGCGCAATGGCCGCTCTAACTAGAGCGCGGCCGCACGCACTTCGTGAAGATCGGTGTCACCGGTCAGAACTTTTTCGATGCCGTCTTGCTTCAGCGTGCGCATGCCATTGGCGATAGCCGTCGCACGAAGCTCCGCCGCCGACGCCCGGCGCAGCATCATCTGGCGCATGTCCGCAGTCACCGTGAGCAGCTCGAACAATCCGATGCGCCCGCGATAGCCGGTCTTCCGGCATTGATCGCAACCCTTGGCTTCATAGGTATACGTCTGGGTGCCGAAGCGCTTTTCCCATTCGGCAAGTATGTCAGCGGGTTTCAGGTTCGAGTCGTAGCAGTATTCCTCCGCAAGCGCCTCGAGTTCCGCCGGCAACGAGGAGCGCCGCACGCGGCATTTGAGGCAGAGTCTCCGCGCAAGGCGCTGCGCAAGAACACCGGCGAGCGAATCGGTGAAGCTGAACGGGTCGATGCCCATGTCGAGCAGGCGCACGATCGTTTCCGCCGCGCTGTTGGTGTGCAGCGTGGAAAAAACGAGGTGGCCCGTAAGCGACGCTTCGACCGCAATACCCGCTGTTTCCTGATCGCGCATTTCGCCCACCATGATGACGTCCGGGTCCGCGCGGAGGAAAGCCCGCATAACGGTTGCGAAATCCCACCCGATCTTGGCATTCACCTGCACCTGCCGGAGTCCCGGCTGCGTGATCTCGACCGGGTTCTCCGCAGTCCAGATCTTGGTGCCGGGTTCGTTGATGATGCTGATGAGCGAGTGCAGCGTGGTCGTTTTTCCCGAGCCTGTCGGCCCCGCGGCAAGGATCAGCCCGTGCGGCTTCCTGATCATGTCGCGCATACGGATCATCGCGCTTTCGCTCAACCCGAGCTTGCTGATGGGAAGCGGCTCCGTTGCCGTGAGCAGGCGCATCACGATATCTTCGAGACCCTCACGCGTCGGTACGGTCACGACGCGCAGCTCGAGCTCGAGCGGACCGAACTCGCGGAAATTGATGCGGCCATCCTGTGCGCGGCGGCGCTCCGAGATATCGAGTCCGGCCATGATCTTCAGGCGCGACACCGTGGCGCTTCGGAAGTTATAAGGCAGCCGCAGGTATTCGGAAAGCAGGCCGTCGTTACGGAAACGGATGACCACGCTTTCACGGGCCCTGTTCGCCTCGACGTGAACGTCGGAAGCGCCGCACGCGTGCGCGTCCATGATCACCTTGTTCACGAGACGAACGAGTGTGTTGTCGGTCTCCTTGATCGTTTCTTCTTTCGCATCGGGGTCGAAGCGCAGCTCGTCACGCAGCTGCTGCGCGATAACCTGCACTTCGTGCCGCTCGGTCGAGCCGCCGTAGTAAATGACGATCGCGCGCTCGATATCTTCCGCCGTCGCCATCACCGGTGTAACCGGCCCCTGGGTGTAGAAACGCACGTGCTCGAGCGGCTTCGTGTCGAGCGGATCGGGGACGGCGATCACGAGACGGCCGTCTATGTAACAGAGGGGGACGATGTTGTGCTTGCGCACGATCTCGTCGGGCAGCACTTTGAGAAGACGCGCATCGATCGAGAATTTGGTGAGGTCGACGAAAGGAATGCTGAGCTTCTGGCAAAGCGCCCGGTAAAGCTGGTCGCGAGAGAGAAGACCCAGATCGACCAGGATTTCGCCGAGATGCTTCTTCTCGTTATGCCGCTGGAACTGCAACGCCACGTCGAGTTGCTCAGCCGAGATGAGCTGCGCCTCGACCATCAGGTCGCCGAGCTTCCCGATATGCATCTCGCACTTGCCGTTGAGGGCGTTGTAGAGCTGCTCGAGCGAGCCGACCTTGTCCAGGGCGGGCCTTACTGTGGTTTGCAGCGGCTCGACCCGAAGCGGCATTTCGAACTTGATGTCCACTGACTCGTCCCCCGTCTCATCGGTGACGCTATGTAAACCCCGCGCATCGACCGCGTCAACGCATAACGCATAACGCAGCCATTCGCTTTTCCACGAAGCGTTCAGCTGGCGCCATAGAAAAGGGCCGGCACGCCGCCGGCCCAATTTCG
>JBKJPI010000312.1:0-6693 GCA_046595235.1 Burkholderiales bacterium
CGCCGCAACCGCACCGGACCGCAGCGGTCGCTGTCGCTGTACGTGCATCTGCCGTTCTGCGGCTCCCTCTGCTACTACTGCGCGTGCAACAAAATCATCACACGAGACCCGGCCAAGGCGCGCAAATACCTGACCCACCTGACCCGGGAGATCGCGCTGCAGGCCCCTTTGTTTCGCGACGACGCATGCGTAGAGCAAATGCACTGGGGCGGCGGCACCCCGACCTTCTACGGCCTCACTGATCTCGCCGCGCTCTTCCAGACGCTGCGTCGGCATTTCGAGTTTGCGCCTGACGGCGAATACGCCATTGAAATAGATCCGCGAACCGTGACGCCGGATGCGATGCCGACGTTACGGGAAATCGGTTTCAATCGAGTGAGCTTCGGCGTGCAGGATTTCGACCCCGGCGTGCAGCAAGCAATTAACCGCTTGCAAAGTGAGGAGGCGACGCGGGCGCTCATGGAGGCCGCGCGCTCCGCCGGCTTCGCCTCGATCAATGTCGACCTCATTTACGGACTGCCGCGGCAGTCGCTCGAGACGTTCTCCAACACGCTCGACCAGATTGCGGGGCTGCGCCCCGATCGCATTGCCGTCTACAGCTACGGGCACTTGCCCGCGCGATTCAAAGCGCAGAGAGAGATCGTCGAGGTCGAGCTGCCGCGCCCGGAGGTGAAGCTGGGCCTCCTCCGCCTCGCGGCCCAGCGGCTCACTTCGAGCGGCTACGTATATGTCGGCATGGATCATTTCGCGCTGCCGGGCGATGCGCTTGCGATCGCGCAGCGCCAGGGGCGGTTGCACAGGAACTTCCAGGGGTATTCGACGCATTCCGATTGCGACCTGATCGGCCTCGGCGTCTCCGCCATCGGGGCGATCGGTCCCACGTACAGCCAGAACGCGCGCACGCTCTCCGAGTATTACGCGCGGCTCGACCGCAATGAAATCCCGATCGTTCGCGGGGTCGAGCTTACGCGCGACGATCTTGCGCGGCGCAGCGTGATCCACGCGCTCATGTGCCAGTTCGAAGTCTCGAAGGCCTCCGTCGGCGGGAGCTATCTCATCGATTTCGACAGCTACTTCACTCCGGAGCTGAAGGAGCTGCGCGCGCTCGAGCGTGAGGGACTGCTGGAGCTTAACGACGAGTGGATCTCGGTGACGGCGAAAGGCCGCATGCTGATCCGCAGTATCTGCATGGTCTTCGACCGATATCTACGTAGCGAGCGCGAAACCCGTCGCTATTCGCAAACGGTCTGACATCTGATGCCCTACATTTGACCCATATCAAAGCGGCGCGTGGTACTGCGCCTACACTCCCTTGCCATCGACAAAACTCCAGGAAGGAATGCACATGGCCCAGATAGCTGACATGTATCAGTGGGTGTCGGATGCAGCGTCTTCGCTTCACCGGTCTTACTCGATGCGGGCAGTCGCCGGCATCGCGCTGCTGTCAAGCGTTTGGTCCGCCCACGCGGCAATGAGCCCGTATGTACCGAACGTCGAGCGTGGGCGCGCCCTCTATGAGCAGCGTTGCGAACAGTGCCACACGCCCAGAAGCCATACACGCCCCATCAGACTCCCGCTCGGTCGCGACGAGCTGCGCGGCATTGTCGATCAGATGCGCCGCTTATCCAATCTAGGCTGGACGCCCGACGAAATCGAAGACGTCGTGGAACATCTCGATCGCACGTACTATCGCTTCCCGCCGGAGCGCTGACACGCCACGCTCCAGTCGCGGCGCCTGGCGCTACTCGATCCTGTCAGTCCTCGCCGCCCTTATCGAACGATTTCGTGGCGGCCGCCTGCAGCTTTTTACGAACCGGCTCCGCACTCGGGCCGAGTTCCTCAACTGCAGCGCGCAGCGCATGTGTAGTTACGTTGAACCTCAGGCTCCACCACTGCACTTCCAGCGCGTCACGTACGTTGATTCGAGTCAGGTCCTTCGGATCGGGCTGTTTGATGTCGGCCAGCATGGTCGATCTCCTTTGCTTCGCATACTTCAGAGTGTTCGGAGTTGACTGCGGCGAGGAGGAGCCGAACGTTGCGGACCCTCCATCGACGTCAGGAAAGGATGGTCATGTGGTCTACGACGTTATGCACGCCGGGCGAACCCCAGGCGGAATGCCTTGCCGCCGCACGTTCTGACCAACTGTGGACGGTGCCGCTTAACGTCACATCCGAGCCGTGTATTTCAACCGAAATCTTTTGCGCATCCGCGTGCGCACGCCGCTTCAATGCGGCCTCGATGTCCGATTTGACGGCACCCACGGACACCTTGGGTTTGATAGCGATCTGGTCGCTGACGCCGGTTACGCCCGCGAGATGCCGAACCCCCCTTGCCGCGTCCTGCCTTTGATAGTCCCAGTCCACTTCACCGGACAGCGTAACCCAGCCTTGTTCGACCATGACCTTGATACGGTCCTTCGGCACGGACGTCGTCCACTGCAGAACGCTCTGAACCGTGCCCGCGATATCGGCATCGGTCCGCTGGGTCCATCCGGAGAGCTTCACGTCCATCTCTATTGCCAGTGCCTTCACGCCTGATACGCGTTGGGCGGCACGTTCGGCGCCTAACTTTTCTGCGTAACTGCCCACGTGACCCGCCAGGGTCACGATTCCGTTTTTAACCTCGACACCGATCTGCGCGGCATTAACGGAGGGTTCCCACTTCAGTTCTGCGATCACGTCCAGTTGCAGTTGTGTATCGGTTTTCATCGTCGTCCTTCCTTTTCGTTAAGGGAGAATGGAGCGTGCGCGGAACGCCCGGCCTCCGCTTTGATGTGGATCAAACCGCAACGCACTGGCTACTGATTGATCTGCGTCAACAACACAGCCTCCCGTCTTTGCGAATATGGGCGAATCACACTCATACTGGATCTCCGCAAGGACATAACCCGATGCCGCCCAACGCGAACACGAATAACAGACCCGAAGTGGATCTGGAGGAAGTAGGGAAATTGCTCGAAGCGCTCGAGCGAGATCTGGAGAAGGTCCCCAGCGATTCCACGGCCATCCAGCGCCTTAAAGACGAAGTCCAAACACTCAAGAATGTTCTGGGCTCTCCCGTCCGGCGGCAACATTGGGTGAGGGATGGCCTGCAAGGCATTCGGGAGGGTTTCGACACAGCATTGGACACGGCCGGGCTGAAGGCCGGTCAATACGTGGCGGAAATCGGCAGGATATTGGGAATGTGAGCCGCCTCACTGTTCAAACTGCGCCGATTCACCTGCGCAGAAGCCTTCAGCCGCTCATGCACTCCATCGGGAATAGTCTTAGGACCCGCATGCATTCTCGACAGCGTTTAGCCCCCGAGCCCCGGCAGAAGCGCCTTCAACCCCTCAGCCATCGTCTGCACCGCCATCGCCGCGAGCAGAAGCCCCAGAATGCGCGTGGCGACATTGAGTCCCGTCAGGCTGAGATGAGTCGCAATTGTGTGCGCACGCGACAGGACCGCCCACGACACGAGGCATACGATAGCGATGCAGCCGACGATTGCGAGTTGGTGAGCGAGGCCACCGCGCTCTGCGGCAATGATTGCAGTGCTGATCGCGCCGGGCCCAGCGAGTAATGGCACCGCGAGCGGCACGACCCCGCTTACATCTCCCGTCTCGAATTCACGCGCTTCCGCCTGGGACTGGCGTACCCCGCCCGCCTGCGCGTTTAGCATCGCGAGCGCCATCAGCAGCAGCACAAGGCCGCCGCCAACGCGGAACGCCGGCAGGCTTGCTCCGATAAGCTGCAGCAGCGCCTCACCCAGAAAAGCCGCGGACGCGAGTACGAGAAACACTGTGATTGCGATTACCCGGGCAAGCCGGCCGCGGTTCTCGGCGCTGTGTGTGCTGGTAAACGCGAGAAAGAACGGCACCCCCAGAAAGGGATCGACGACCGCGGTCAGCGTAACGACGAACCGCAAATACTCTGTCAGGCTGCCCATACGCTCACCTCCACAGATGTTCGATGCCGCCCCTGGAATGCACTCAGGCGCCTCAGTGCATGTCCATTGAAACCGTTCCCGGTAAATGTTGAGCCGCGGACCCACTGGCTCAACACGATTTCGCTAATGGGATAGAACGATATTCGAAGATGGTGCCACGATATGTGCGCTGGCGTACGGTGAAGTCCGGCTGACGCAGGCCTAATTCGTGGGTGAGCGTCAGCTCAACTTTCCAGTCTCACTCGAAGCAAATGAGAGTTATCCATCAGCTACCGAAAGAAAATAAAGGAATGCAGCCTTGCCAATGCCCAAGCAACACCGGATCCTGATTGCAACCGACGGTTCGCCCGCCGCCCAGGCCGCCCTTTCGACGGCCGCGAAATTTCCGTGGCCGGCCTCTTCGCGTGCGAGCGCAGTCGTCTCACGCTTCCCCTGGATGCCCTCAGAGTCAGCGCAAGCTCGCGCGGCTTTCGAAAAAAGTTTCGAGGTCGCTGCGGCCAAGGCACGCGGAGCCCTGACGCGCCGCTGGCCGGAAGCAAAGGCCGTGGTTATAGACGCGCCGCCCGTCGACGCGATTCTCGCCGAAGCAAAGCGCTTCAAGGCAAGCCTGATCGTTCTTGGCTGGCGCGGTCACGGCACGTTTCGGCGCCTGCTTGCAGGCAGCGTTTCGCGAAGCGTTGCCGCGAATGCGACGTGTCCGGTGCTGGTCGTGCGCAAAGCGGCGCGTACCGTGCGCCGCTTCGTAGTCGCATTTGACGGCTGCCCCAATGCTGAGCGTGCGGTCGAATTCCTCAGCTCGCTGGAGCCAGGGCAGGGCAGCAGCGTTGTACTTGTAAATGTGGTCGAACCGACCTTGGTTCCAGCATCGGTTGGGCGCTTGCCTTCATCCATGCGCGCAGACATTCACGGCGAAGTGGCTGCAATCAACAAAGAGCGATATCAAGCAGGGCTGGCCACGGTCGCCGCCGGCGCCGCCCGACTGGAGCGTGCAGGCTGGAAAGTAAAGGGCGAGGTACGCGTCGGCGCACCCCTTGCGAGCCTGTTGAAGGCGGTCGCGGAGCATCGCGCAGACGTGTTCCTGCTGGGCGCGCGCACAACGAGCGGAATGGAGCGTGCGCTGCTCGGCAGCGTCGCAAATGGCGCGTTGAACCGCTCTCCTGTTCCTGTCCTGCTCGTGAACTAGCACGCAGTTCGCCGCTCGCAGAGCGGGCCTTTGCGATGGTTGGCGGTTCCCGTCTAATACCTCACTCAAGAAAGCGCGAGACTTCCTGGAGAGTCGCCGGCGTTAGCCCCTCTCGACCGTCCACGACTATCGCGGAATCCTTCGTCCGCCGTAACCGCCTCCCCAGTATCGATCTGGTGTTCGAGAACGTCGGCTGTAGCCTCAGACGGATCAGTAGACTGTGCAGTGCGCGTGGCGATGCGTGCCCGGAGCAACGCAGGCGGTGCGTGGATGTCGATCATCGCAACCGGGACATGAAGCGCCAAGGCGATCGCCCGCAGCTGAGCGCGCTGCGCGCGACGCAGGAAGGCTGCATCCACGATTGCCGTATAGCCAGCCTGAACAATCGTGCGCGCCACTTCGGCAAGGCGCGTGTATGTGGCGTCGGTCGACTCCGGTCTATAAAGACCGCTTCCCACGGCAGAAGCGCTGCGGCCGAGTGCCGGTAGCCCGTGCAGCCGCTTCCTTTCGACGTCCGCCCGCACGCGAATGGCGCCACATCCTTGCACCAGCTCTTGCGCGACGGTGCTCTTGCCTGACGCAGAAAGCCCGTGCATGAGCAGCAACCGAGGCTGCCCCTTACGCGAACAGCTTTCGGCAAGTGCCATGTAACCGTGGTAAGCCTGCGCGAGCCGCGACGCCTCAGCAGCCGTCGTCGCCGACTGCCAGGCGCGTATCAGGTGAATCTTGGCGCGCACGAGCGCGCGATAAACCAGGTACCAACGCAAGACCGATAGCCCGGAATAAGCGCCCGTTGTCTCGAGATAAGTGCTGAGAAACAGTGACGCCAGCCGAGGGGCTCCCCTGTCGGCCAAATCCATAACGAGGAACGCGACCTCGCTCATCACGTCATTCCACCGCAGCGCTGCACTGAAGTCGATGCAGTCGAAGGGCACGAGCTTCCCCTTCAGTAAGAGGATGTTTCCAAGATGCAGGTCTCCGTGGCACTCCCGGACCATGCCCGCCAGGTAACGCGCCTGCATCTCACCGTTCCTCGCGGCAAATTCGCGCTCGGTCCAGCTCTGCAAGGCTTCCAGCGCTTCACGGTCATTCGCTTGGGTCAGCAACGACGCGATCTGCTGAAAATTCTGCATTGCGTTGTGGAGCACGGCCTCTGGGGTGCCGTACGGTTCGGGGGTGCGAAGAGGCGGAAGACTGTGATGGAATTCCGCAAGGTAAGTCGCAAAATCTGCAACAAGCTTTGACGTTAACTCGCCACGAGCAAGCAGCCGGTCGGCCAGCGCTTCCTGTGAAAACCGGCGCATCCTTACCGCATAGTCCAGTATCGGCCCCGGGCCCGCGATGCGCGGCGCGTCCGCTGATCCGCAAATCTCGACGACATCGAGGTACAAGTCCGGCACGAAGCGACGGTTGAGCCGGATTTCCTCTTCGCAGTAATGCTTACGCGACGCCAGCGTAGAGAAATCGACAAAGCCAAGGTTGACGGGCTTCTTCACCTTGTAGGCAAAGGGGCCCGCAAGAAATACCCATGAGATATGCGTCTCGGCGAGCTCGACGTTCGCGGCTGCGTGCGGATAGCACT
>JBKJPI010000009.1:0-3865 GCA_046595235.1 Burkholderiales bacterium
GTTGCCGTGGGTGCTGGGCATGCCTGACATGGACGCGTGCATGAAGAAGCTCGAGAACTACCGGCTAGCGGATGTGGCGCCTCGCATCCAGTGTCCCTTCTATTGCATCCACGGCGAGAACGACAACATCGTTCCACTCGAGTTTGCGCAGAAGCTGATAGACGCCGTCGGTTCAAAAGACAAGACGCTGAAGGTTCTTACCGCGAACGACGGCGGGAGCGAACACTGCCAGGAAGACAACCGACAGGTGGGCGTCAATCTCGTGGCCGACTGGCTGGCGGAGCGTCTCGGCGGCCGTGTTTCGTAATGGAGGCGACAATTCTTGCCCGTTCGAAGTGAAGCGGCGCGTCAGGCGCATGAGAGAATCGTCCTGTGCGAACTCACACCGGCTTCTTCCTGATCGTGCTTTCGATAACGTCGATCGCGTCCGGGTGCACGCCACAGGCAGCCCTTATCGCATCGCTGGTGCCTGACGGAACACTCAGCGCGCTTCTCGGGAATCTGGAGCGCGTTCCTGACGAGAATCGCAGGCGCGTTGCAGAGCTCGATCGCCGTAGCGACTGGGCGGGCCTTCGTCAGCTCGCCGAGCGCGAGCTCGCAAAAGATCGCTCGAATGCAGACTGGTGGCTGATTGCCGGCTACGCACATTCGCAGGCGGGCGATCACGCTGCAGCGGCGGACGCGTACGCGCAGGTGGTTCGCATCGAGCCCGACAGCGCCGCCGGCTGGCATCTCATGGCGCAAACGCATCGCACCGCGGGCGCGCCGCACCGCGCCGTGAACGTGCTCAATAATGCATTGCTGGCGCTTCGTGATTCGGCGCTGACGTACTATCTGTTGGGAGAAACGTACTCGGACCTGAAGCGCTACGGCGAAGCGGCAGCGGCCTTCGAAGGCGCGCTCAGGATCGAGTCGAAATTTTCGCCGGCGTGGTATGGGCTCGCAATGGCCTACATGCGTCTCAGCCGCGCCGCGGAAGCGCACGCTGCGGCAACGCAGCTGGAAAAGCTGGACGCGAAGCTCGCGGTGGGCCTTCGCGAGGCACTCTCCCGCGCCGCAGTCACAGCCCCCTGACGCTCAGCTCTTCTCTGCTTCAGCGCGGGGAGCGCGGCTTCTCAGTGCCGGGGTGAGGTGCGGTGCCAGAAGACGCAGCATCTCGCCGAATACCTTCGGGCTGCCGGCGACGATGTTGCCCGTGTCGAGATAGCCTTCGTTACCTTCGAGGTCGCCGACGAGCCCGCCGGATTCTGTAACAAACAGTGAGCCCGCTGCCATGTCCCACGGCGAAAGGCCGAGCTCCCAGAAACCATCGAGCCGGCCGGCAGCGACGTAAGCGAGGTCGAGCGCCGCCGAGCCCGCGCGGCGCACGCCCGCGGTGCCTTTCATCATGTCGCGGAGCATGCCCATGTACGGCTCGAGTACGGTGAAGTCCTTGAACGGAAATCCGGTGCCGATGAGCGCCGGCTTGAGATGCGCACGCTTGCTCACCCGCAGACGGTTGTCATTCAGGAACGCGCCACGTCCACGGCTTGCCGTGAAAAGGTCATTGCGTGAGGGATCGTAGATCACGGCCTGGGTGACGATGCCCCGATGCTCGAGAGCGATCGAAACGCAATACTGCGGAAAGCCGTGGAGAAAGTTTGTCGTGCCGTCGAGCGGATCGATGACCCAGCGATAGTCCGATGAGCGATCGGACGGACCTGAGGCGCCGCTCTCCTCTGCTAGAATCGCGTGCCCCGGATACGCCTCCTGGAGCGTCGTGATAATTGCATGCTCCGCATCGCGGTCGACCTCGGTCACGAAATCGTTCACCGCTTTCTCCCGCACGGCGACGATGTCGAGATTGCGCGTGGCGCGGCTGATGATGTTGCCGGCGCGGCGCGCGGCTTTCACCGCGATGTTGAGCATGGGATGCATGAGGGGGACCGCAGAACGGAAGGCGCGTCATTCTACCGCATGGCCCAGAGCGATCCGCTGACAAATATACGCATCGTCTTGTGTGAGACGAGCCATCCCGGAAACATCGGTGCGGCCGCGCGTGCCATGAAGACGATGGGTTTTTCGGAACTGCATCTCGTAGCACCCCGGCACTTTCCTGATCCGCAAGCACAGTGGCGTGCGTCGCGTGCGACCGACGTGCTCGACCACGCACGCGTGCATGCGACGCTGGATGAAGCGTTGCGAGGCGTCGCACTTTCGATCGCATGCACCGCGCGCCCGCGCGATATCGCGGTAGAAGCGCTGAGCGCGCGAGAAGCAGCGGCGCGCGTCGCGTCCGTCGCGCGCACGCAAAGCGTCGCGCTGGTCTTCGGAAACGAGAAATTCGGGCTGACGACCGAGCACGTCAATCAATGCAGCCTGATCGCATCGATTCCCGCAAACCCCGATTACTCGTCACTTAACCTGGGTGCGGCCGTCCAGGTCCTCACGTACGAGCTGCGGGTCGCGATGCTCGCCGCGGATGTTCCGGCGCCGGAGCGCACGCTCGCACCTCACGAGGACGTTGAGGGGTTCTACGCGCACCTGGAGACCGTCATGGCCGACACGGGTTTTTTCGATCCCGAGCACCCGAAGAAGCTGATGCCCCGCATCCGCCGCCTCTTCGCCCGCGCGGGGCTTGAACGCGACGAGGTCAACATCCTTCGAGGCATTCTCAAGGCGGTCTCAAAGCCGAAGAAGTAGGCGCAAGTGGGCAGTTTCCGGGCGCTGCGATACCTGAGTAAAATTGTCGGCTTTAGTCGTCAAGCCAGCCCGGCCATGTTCGCTCGTTTAAAAGAAGAGATCGCGGTGGTATTCGAGCGCGACCCTGCCGCCAGGAACACGTGGGAGGTCATCACGTGTTACCCCGGTTTCCATGCGATGCTCGTCCACCGGTTATCGCACCGCCTGTGGAATGCCGGCCTCAAATGGCTTGCGCGCTTCGTATCTCACGTTGGCCGATGGCTCACCGGAATCGAGATTCATCCGGGGGCGCAGATAGGTCGCCGCTTCTTCATCGACCACGGAATGGGCGTGGTGATCGGTGAGACTTCCGAAATTGGCGACGATTGCACGCTGTATCACGGGGTGACACTTGGGGGCACGTCGTGGAACAAAGGGAAGCGCCACCCGACGCTGGGTAACGGCGTGGTGATCGGCGCGGGCGCAAAAGTACTCGGGCCCATACTGATAGGCGCCGGTGCAAAGATCGGCTCCAACGCTGTGGTGGTGAAAGCCGTGCCGCCGGGCGCGACCGCCATCGGAATCCCGGCGCGCATTGTCGAATCGGATGAAGCCCAGGGACGTTTCGCTGCATATGCCGTCTCGCGCGATGCGAATGACCCGGTCGCGCAGGCAATTCACGAGCTCATCGACCATGGCGCGGATGCCGATCGGCGGATCGAGCAAGTGCTGGAAGAATTGCGGCGTCTGAAGCTCCAGATGGAAAACGAGCGCGCGGGCACTGCGCTCGACAAGGTCAGCCGAATACTTGACTGAATCAGTCGGGAAAGCGTATAGTCGACTAAATTAGTCTGGCATTAAATTATCGCTAAGACTTTGATTCTAAGTAATAACCCAGAGGTAACCCCATGAGGCTCACGACCAAAGGCAGATTTGCTGTAACCGCTATGGTGGATCTCGCGCTGCGCGATAGCGGGGGGCCGGTGACGCTCGCCGAGATCAGCTCGCGTCAGAAGATCTCGCTCTCTTATCTGGAGCAGCTTTTCGGCAAGCTCCGGCGTAAAGGGCTGGTGGACAGCGTTCGCGGGCCGGGTGGTGGTTATCGCCTCGGCAAGGACACGCGGCGCATCTCAGTGGCTGACATCATCCTTGCCGTGGACGAGCCGATCGACGCGACGCAGTGCGGCGGCAAGGAGAATTGCCG
>JBKJPI010000059.1:0-15046 GCA_046595235.1 Burkholderiales bacterium
ATAAATGAGCTTTCCATGACCATGCGACGCTCAATCCCTCACCCCCGACCCCTCTCCCGGGAGGAGAGGGGAGATTCGAGACGTGGACGAGTGTCATTCGGTACGTAAGGTAATAAATGAATCGCAAACAGTTCCTCTTTCTGCTGATCGCACTGGCCGTCCTCGGCGCAGTGGGCGCTGCAATCTTCTGGCAGAACGTCACCGACTATCGCTCGAGCGGCTCGAAGATCGGCGCGAAGCTGCTGCCGGGGCTGAAGGTTGCCGACGTCTCGCGGATCGAGCTTCGCGACGCGAAGCGCGTCGTGACCCTTCAGCGGAAGGAGAATTATTGGGTTGTAGAACAACGCGAAAGCTATCCGGCCGACTTCAAGGCAATCAGCGATCTCATCATCAAGCTTTCGGATCTCAAGATCACGCAGGCCGACACGATCGGCGAATCTCTGCTGCCGCGGGTCGAGCTGGTGGCGCCCGGTAAAGGTGAGGGGTCCGGGACGCTCGTCGAGCTCAAGGATGCCGCTGGAGCGACTCTGCAGGCGGTGATTCTCGGCCGCACGGTTCTAAAGAAGGACCCGGGCAATCCACTGCCCGCCGCTCAGGACGGCGTGCCGGCCGGGCGCTATGTTCGCGTGCTGAGTGGAAAAGAACAGGTCGTCGTGGTGTCGGATCCGCTTACCAATGCAGTGGCTGAACCGGGCCGATGGCTCGACAGGGATTTCGCCAAGGTCGAACGCGTGAAGACGCTGACGGTTGCGGGCGACACCGGCTGGAAGATCACGCGTGACCTGGAATGGGGCCAGTGGAAGTTCGCCGGGGGCGCGGGTGAGCTCGACGCAAGCTCCGCGGTGGGCGCGGTGAACGCGCTCAGCCAGCTCTCGTTCAGTGACGTTGCTATCGGCCTCAAGCCGGAAGACCACGGCCCGATCACAACGGTTATCGCAGAGACTTTCGAGAATCTCACGTATACGCTCAAGATCTCGAAGCAAACGAGCGCGCCTGATTACCTCCTCAACATCTCAGTCGCCGGCGAGCCGCCGGCGGCGCGTGAAATCGAGAAAGGCGAAAAGGAGAAACCTGAAGACAAGGAGCGGCGTGACAAGGATTATGCCGAGAGCCGCAAGCGCCTCGAGCTTCGTGTCGCGCGCGACAAGGCGCGCAGCGCATGGACGTACCTAGTCGAAGCGAAGCAAGCGGCTCCATTTCTCAAGACGCGTGCTGAATTGATGGCGCAACGGAAACCCGCGCCGGACGATCGCAAGCGCTGAACGTATACCTGAGTCGGTAATTTCCCGCTGCAACGCAGGCCGCGTTCATTCGCATTGCGGCCGCAGCTGGGTTAACGTAACGCCTCCGCAGTCATCCCGAGGTCTATCGCATGAAGTGGCATCGGTTTCCCAAGTCGCCCACGTTTCCGGCTGCGCACAAGTGGCCCCTTGAGGCACGCAAGGGCGCATACGAATCCGACATAACGGTGCTGGTGCGGGCAATGCTCGAAGACGAAAGCATTCGCGAGGACCAGCGCGCGGCGTGGGAGCGCTGGCGCAACGAATCTGGACCGAAGAGTACGTCTTGAACATCAGAAAGCGTGCGGGCTTCGCCTTCAACTGCGTTTTCGCCGCCATACTCGCCGCAAGCTCGACCGTCTTGGCGCAAAGCGCCGCGTCCGGCAAGGTCTCAGTACCGGCTTTCCCGACGAAGCCCATCAGATTCGTCGTGCCGTTCGCGCCCGGCGGCAGCACCGACACGCTCGGCCGGCTGCTCGGGCAGAAACTCTCGGAGTCGATGGGGCAGCAGGTCGTCATCGACAACCGGGCGGGCGGCAACGGCAATATCGGAATGGAGATCGTCGCCAAGGCGCCGCCGGACGGTCACACCATCGTTCTCGGTTACATCGCCAACGTAGCGATCGGGCCGAGCCTTTACGACAAGCTTCCGTTCGATCCTGTGAGGGACTACGAGCCGATCACGCTGCTTGCGACGTCGCCGAACGTGCTGGTGGCGCACCCCGGTGTCCCGGTGCAGAGCCTGAAGGACGTGATTGCCCTCGCGAAGGCGAAGCCGGGGCAGCTGAACTACGCATCCGCAAGCGTGGCGAGTGTCGGCCACCTCACGGGTGAGCTTTTGAACCAGCTCGCTGGAATCAAAATGACGCACGTCGCCTACAAGGGCAGCGGCCAGGCGGTCACCGATCTGCTCGGCGGGCACATCCAGCTCATGTTCAGCGGCTTCTCGTCAACGCTGCCGCACATCAAGTCCGGCAAGCTGCGGGCGCTCGCGCAGACCGGTGAAAAACGCTCGCCGGCGCTCCCCGACGTTCCCACGATCGCAGAATCAGGCTTCCCCCGATTCGAAGCGACCGCATGGTATGGCGTGCACGCCCCCGCGAAGACCCCGCGCCCCATCGTGTCCCGGCTCAACGCGGAGTTCGTAAAGGCACTGAAGCTCTCCGACGTGCGGGAACGCCTCTCGAGCCTCGGCTTCGAGATTTCGGCAAGCACCGCGGAGTTCTACGGCGGCTACATCAAATCCGAAATCACGAAGTGGGCGCGTGTCGTAAAGGCTTCGGGCGCCCGCCCGGAGTGACGCTCACTCCTGCGCGATCGCTTCGGCGGCGGTAACGAACAGAGGGACACCCATGGTTTCCCTCCGTATCCTCCTTTCCTTTGGTTCTCTAGCGATCGCTCCGGTGGCTCAGGCTCGCATGGTTGCTTACCGCTTCGAGCACGAGCGAGCGGTCGGCGTTTCTGACTTCGGTCCGAACGACTGCGAAGCTGCGCCCTGAGTGGACGATCTTCGAGCGGACCGTGAGCCATTTGCCTTGTCCCGGGCTGATGTACCAGGCTGATACGCTGGACACGGCCGGATGATCCGGAACCGCAGCGCACGCGGTAGATTCGGCGAGCCCCAGGAGTATCCCCCCCTGCACATGCCCGACCCTGTTGCCGATCTGCGCTCCGATCTTCACGCGGCAAGCTGCACCGCCGGCCGTCGCTTTCGGCAGGATTCCGAAGAAGTGCCCGACGAACGAATGCCTTTCGTCGCTGCGGCGGAACGCCGCGTCGGCTGCTCTGACAACCAGGCGTTCTGCCGGCGCGAGCTCGCTCAGCTTGAGCGGCTGGATCGGCGTCCCATCGTCCTGCTGCCAGGGTAGTGGCGCGAGTTTCACACCCGGCGGTGCAGCCAGCAGCAGGAACGTGCCGCCCGCGTAACAGACCGGCTGGCCGTCGCTCGTGAGCACTCCGCGCGTGATCGCGTGGCGCACGGCCTCCCCTTCGTAAAAGCCCTCCAGCATCGCTTCGGCCACGAGCTCGCCCGCGGCGGGACGTCCGGTGTATTGAAGCTTGAGATGCACCGTAGCGAGACGCGCACCCACCTCGATCCTGAGTCGGGCCGCGGTCGCGAGCGCGCCGTCAACCATCACGCCGACCACGGCCGGGTTTGCGCGGCCGTCGGCATCGGTGGAATGGGCCCCTGCGTCCATCGTCTGCACAACGTCGCGCTCGCCGACCCGTGGCCACTGCAAGTTCAGAAAGTAGCCGGGGAAATGGAAGCCGGGCGCGCGATTGCCCGCGAGTGCGCGGAGCGTTCGGGTACGGATCGATTCGAGGTTGGTGTCGGTCATGGTGTCATTTGTAGTGGAGATCAGCTTGTTGAGGTCAACGTGGGTCCTGGCCTGGCGCAGGGGTGAAGATGGGGCTACCGCGGCTCGATCTTCAGTCGTGCGTACAGCGGCGTCATGTGCGAGCGCAACTCGTTGCGGCGACAGGCGAGATAGAGACCGGCAAACGCGCAGCAGATCCCGCCCGCTGTCAGCGTTGCGGCGACACCGACCCAGTCCGCGAGCGCCCCCGCGACAACGGCTCCTAATGGTGACATGCCGGCAAATGCCGCGGTGTAGAGGCTCATCACGCGTCCGCGCTTGTCGTCGTCGACGATGGTCTGAAGGATCATGTTCACCGCGACGGATGTCACCAGAACGCCGAAGCCGACCACCGCAAGGAGCACCACGGCGACCCAGACATGCCCAGGCCATGCGACCAGGGCGAGCGCGACACCCGCGGCGAGGCTTGCGCTCGCAATCACGCCGATGAGCCCGCGAATGCTGCGCCTCGACGCGAGGAAAAGCGTTCCGAGAACACCCCCGAGACCTGCCGCGCCCACGAGAAAACCCATGACATTCGCGCCGCCGCCGAAAACTTCGCGCACCAGCACAGGCATCAGCGTCATATAAGGTGTTGCGAGAAGGCTCACGACCACCAGCACGCCGAGGAGCAGGCGGATCGGGACCGAGCGCCAGGCATAGCTGAAGCCTTCCACAAGCCCTTTCAGGACAGGTGGATGAGCGGTGGGCCGCGGGCTCGCCTTCACCCGGATCATCATGAAACTGGCCAGCACAGCGACATAGCTGATCGCGTTGATCACGAAGCACGCTGCTTCACCCTGCGCGGCGATAACGATGCCGGCGATGGCAGGGCCGATGAGGCGTCCGGCGTTCACGATGAGGGATGTCATTGCCACGGCATTGGGCAGGTCCTCCTTGCCATCGACGAGCTCGACGAGATAAGCGTGACGCAGCGGCAACTCGATTGCGACCAGTACGCCCATGACGAGCGCAAGCGTCACGATGTGCCACGGCGCGATGATTCCGGCCACCGCGAGCCCTGCAAGTGTGACGGCCTGCAGCATCTCGAGCACCTGTGTCATGAACATCGCGCGATGAAGGTTCACGCGATCGGACCAGAGCCCTGCAAACGGCGCGAGGAGAAGTATCGGAACACTGCCCGCGAAACCGAGGATGCCGAGAAGCGTTGCCGAACCCGTTAGGCGATACAGCAGCCAGCTCTGCGCGATTGCCTGCATCCAGTAACCGATGAGCGCAAACGTCTGGCCCGATGCGAAAAGAGCGTAGTTACGATGTCGTAGCGCGCGAAAAATCCTGGGCCGCACCGGATGACTCTGAGTGGGAAAAACGTGAGGGGAGAGCGGCGATTCTAACCCGGGCGCCGAAGGGCCTCACGCTACAATCCCGGGCAAGAATGAACGAACAAACAATAAGCCCGTAGCGTGCCGATTCAGGTTGTTTTCCTCATCGTGCTGCTCAACATGACGGCGTTTCGCGGCAGCAAGGTCGTGGTTACGCTGTTCGCGATCGAGCTCGGCATGCCGCAGCTCTACATCGGCGCGGTGGTGGCTGTGTACTCTGTCTTCCCCATGATGCTCGGCCTCTATGCAGGCAAGCTCACGGACAGACTCGGCGTACGCTTGCCGATGACGTTGGGCACCCTGGGTGTTGCGACCGCGCTTCTCGTGCCTTATTTCTTTCCGGGTGTGCCGGCGCTATTCCTCTCTGCGACACTGATCGGCGCGGCGTGGGTGTTCTACAACGTCTGCGCACAGAACCTCGTCGGAATCCTGAGTAACGCGGAGACGCGTGCGCGCAATTTCAGTAACTACGGCCTCGCTATGGCGGGCGGCAGCTTCTTTGGGCCAATGCTCTCAGGTTTTTCGATCGATCACTTCGGACACGCGCAAACATATCTGCACATCGCCGCGTTTCCACTCGCGACCGCGATGATCCTGATTGGCATGCGCTCGATCACGCCGGGCCTGGGCAAAGGTCTCGTCAACGAAGAGCATGCAGAGTTTTCATCGAACCTCTGGAGCAACAAGCCGCTGCGCCGCACGCTCATCACGAGCGGAATTATTCTTACCGGCACCGATCTTTTCCAGTTCTACATGCCGATTTACGGCCACGCTGTCGGCCTTTCTGCGTCAGCCATCGGGATGATCCTGGGAACGTTTGCAGTCGCTGCGTTCGTCGTGCGCCTCGGCATGCCGACGATGGTGAAACGCCTGGGCGCGGATGCGCTCCTCGTATGGTCGCTATTCATCGGCAGCGCGGCTTATCTGATTTTCCCGATCTTCGAGCAGGCACTGCTGCTTGCGCTCGTTGCCTTCATCCTCGGGCTCGGGCTCGGATGCAGCCAGCCGTTGAGCCTCATGCTGATCTACGATCGGGCGCCGCAAGGCCGCTCGGGCGAGGCGCTGGGTCTCAGGCTCACCATCAACAACTTCATGCACATCGCAATTCCGCTTTTCTTCGGTTCGATCGGGACAGCGTTCGGGGTCGCCCCGGTGTTTCTTGCGAATGCGGCGATCATGGCAGCGGGAGGCGTCATCAGCCGCAAGGCACGCAGTGACTGAGCGGCCGCCCTCGGCCGCTTTCTGAATTCATATAATCCACTTTTTCGCCGGAGGTTCCACGATGAAAATCGCCGTCATCGACGATTACCAGGACGCGTTTCGCAAGGTCAAAGCTTTTCCCAAGCTTGCGGGTCACGATGTCCAGGTCTTTACCGATACCGAAAAGGATCCGGAGAAACTCGCGGCCCGCCTGAAGGACGCCGATGCAGTCGTCCTGACTCAGCAGCGCTCGCGTTTTCCGCGCGCAGTGATCGAGCGCCTGCCGAGGCTGAAGCTCATCAGCCAAACCGGACGTAACGCGTATCACATCGACCTCGAAGCTTGCGCGGAGAGAGGCATTACCGTATCCGCCGGCGGTGGTGGAAGCTCGAACCCGACGGCTGAGCTCACGTGGGCGCTGATTCTTGCGAACCTGCGGCATATCCCCCATGAAGTGCAGCGCATGAAAGACGGCAAATGGCAGGGGACCGTTGGAATCGGCCTCAAGGACAAGACCCTCGGGGTGTACGCCTATGGAAAAATCGGCAGCCTCGTTGCGAACGTAGGCCGCGCGTTCGGCATGAAGGTAGTCATCCTCGGGCGCGAAGCTTCAACGGCCAAAGCGCGCGATGCGGGGTTCGAGGCAACGACCGACCGCGAGTCCTTTTTCGAGAACGCGGATATCGTTTCGATCCACCTTCCGCTCAATAAGGACACGCGCGGAATCGTAACGGCACAGGATCTCGCGCGGATGAAGCCGAGCGCGCTTTTCGTGAACACCAGCCGCGCCCCTATTGTCGAGGAGGGCGCGCTCGTCGCGGCGTTGAAAAAGGGCCGTCCCGGATTTGCGGCGGTCGACGTTTATGAGGAGGAACCCGTCCTCAACCGCAACCACCCCCTCATCGGGATGGAGAATGTCACCTGCACGCCACATCTGGGTTACGTCGAAGAGCGGGGGTACGAAGCCATCTACGCGACTGCGATCGACCAGATCGTCGCTTTCGCAGACGGTAAGCCGATCAACGTCGCGACGCCCGAGAAGAAGTAGCCGAAAGCAAAAGGCCTGCGCGAAGCAGGCCTCCTGCGGGACGAATCGTGTACCTAGCAGCGCGTCGGACTTGCCGTCCGACACGCAACCCAAAGGAAAGGAGGTTACGGAGGGAAACCATCGGTTTCCCTCCGTATCGTATACCGCTGACCTGCACTGAGCAGGTTCAGTGCAGGTGCTTGTTTCGCGGGTGCAGCGGGATTACCGTCGAAGAAGACGTACTGTCGCGCCCGGCTTCGGTCTGAGTCGCTGCCGTCGAATCGAAAAGCTGGTTGATGAGCGCGGCCACCTGCTCGGTCTCGCTCTTTCCGAGATGCCGTGAGAGGAGCCCGCTCACGTCCTCGACCACGCATTGCCGGCGGAATTCGTGGATCGCCTCAGGCGAAGGTCCGACGAACATCTGATAGAACTCGTCCTCGCCGCCTTCGGGGTAATACGTGACCTCGACTTCGGACGCATATTCGGCGAGCGGCCCCAGGTTGTGGAAAGCTTCGGTAAGCCGCGCCTGGAAGCTGCGCCCGACTTCGCCAGTCCAGCAGAGGTTCACCACCCGTTCTTTCGGATCGAACGAGAGCCCCGGCTCTTCACGCTCGAGGCTGTGCGCGTCAGTAATCGTATCCACGTCGAGATAATTGAGCCACGGGCGCAGCGCCTGGTCGACCTGTGACGGCCGCACGCCTTTGCAGAGGAAAATACTGCCGTGCACGTGGACTTCGGTTCGCATGAAAGCTCCGCTGTTACAGCCTTCGGAGGAGGCTCCGATCGGGCTGAAAGCATAGCATAGGGCGTCCCGACGCCTGCGATCCATCTAGTTGCGCTTCAGAAGCTCTATCGTCTTCGCCGCCGGATTGACACGAACGATATCGCCGGTGCGGATGACGGCCTCGGGGGCCTCGGACCACCCCTCGGTGATCGCGATGTTCGCGAACACCGCGCCTTGCACCATCACCGGATTCGTGACGCCGAAGATCAACGCCTTCGGCGCAATACCCTTGGCTTTGATATCGAAAAACGCCCAGCCCGCGGCGATGCCGCCTTTGGCCGTCGGGAAGAAAAGAATCTTGTCGCGGATGTTGATACCTTCGAGCTTGTGCCCGCGTTTCGTAATCAACCCGGTCCAGCGGTCGAGGTCGTAGCGCGGGCTGAATCCTTCGCTCGACACCACGGCTTCGCCTTCGACGACGGGCCCGAAAGCGCGATCCACCCGTATCGTGTGTAACGCCGCGCTCACCGAAAGACTCCGGTGCAGGCGATATCCACGCATTCGGAGGTGCGGCGAAGGATCGTATTGAATTTGTGAGCGGTGATCGTATTCACGATCTTTGCGGAATTGGAGACCATGTTCGACCAGCCGTTACGCTCCCGCATGCGCGACAGATTTTGCAGGATGTAGACGCACACGCCTTCGAGTATCGTCACGCCCGCCGTTTCAAGTTGCTGCGCGTAGCCGAGCGCGCGCGCTGCCGACAGCACGCCGTTGCTGGTCGTGGCAAACACGGTTGTGCCGGAATGCACGCGCCGCCCATCGAACAATTCGCCGAGGCGCTTCATTTCAAGCAGCGAAAGCTGAGGCCCGGAAAACACGACGAAATTGCAGCTTGCGCCAAGATCGCGGTATCCGGCGTACACGCGCTCGATGTCCGCATCGGTGATGCGCATCCTCGCCGTGGGTTGATTGCCACCGAAGGCCGCCTCGACCGACTGCGCTTCGGGCGTCACGCCGACCATGTGATACATCGCCATGGAACCGTAACTTGCGAGCGAAGCGCCAAGGTGTTTCAGCTCGTCTGCGGTCGGTGAGCGGCGCAGCCCGGTGAAAACCGGCACTTCGTAATAGCTCTGGTGAGGCTCGCCGACGAGCTTCCCGAGCGCGCCCCAGTCCGAGAAGTCATCGAGCTCTGCATCGACCTCGACCAGAAAGGTGCCTTTCCGGCACGCGTCGAGATGGTAGCCGTACTCCGGCACGCGTCGTGTCATGGCAGCGGCCATCGCTGCAGGGCCGGACTCGAAGTTGCTGCGTGCGCCGCACACCGAGTTCGCCCAGATCACGGTGCCGGTGTCGCCCCACGCGACGTGCTCTCCGAAATGCGGCTGGTAAATCGTCTGATAGTTGATGCACGTATCAGTGGTGACCACGTTCATCTCGCGCAAACGCGTGATCAGCCAGCGTTCCTTGTCGGCCTCGGCCGCATCCTGTCCCAGATTCTCGACATGGTCGAAATCGAAGCAGCGCGCATTCGTGGTGGTGGCGACTTCGCATCGCGCGCCGGCTTTCGCGAGGCGAGTGAGGTGCGCGAGCCCGCTGTCGCCCATCACTTCGATATCGCCCATCATGTGCACATTGGTCACAGGCACGAAGCGCTCGGCTTCGTAAAACCGGGCGACTTCGAGCTGCAGCTCTATCGCCTCCCGCACTGTGACGCCATGGTCACCGCGCAACATCGCCTCTTCTTCTGCATTCAGTTCCACAGCACTCTCCCGTCCGAAAGTTCAAACTCCCGTCCGAAAGTTCAAACCTACTTTCGGCCGTACTGGTTAGCACTAAAACTTGGGGCGGCCCGGCGCCTATAGTGCGGTAAAGACAGACCAGGGCCGACCACGGGTAATACCAGAAACCGGGGTCTACCCCAGGGTCATCCCCGGTTTCCGGGTTGCTAGTCCGACGCCTTGGCGCCGGACGCCTTGATGAGCTGCGCGAATTTTTCGCTTTCAGCTTTCCAGAACTGCATCAGCTCCTGCGGCGAGCCCGCGACCACTTCGGCGCCGACGTTCGCGAGCTTTTCCTTCACCTCGGCCAACCGCAAAGCGCGACTCATTTCCACGTTGAGCTTCTCGATCACGTCCGGTAACGTCCCCGCCGGCACGAAGTACCCGAACCAGTTGCTGATATCGAAGCCGGCGACTCCGCCTTCCTGCATCGTCGGCACCTCGGGCGCACTCGGTGAGCGCCGGGTGGTGGTCACGGCGATCGCGCGCAGCTTTCCAGCCCGCACGTGCGGTATCGCCGGCGGCATGCCCGAGAAGAACATCGCCACGTGCCCGCCGATCAGGTCCGGCATTGCGGGCCCCGCGCCTTTGTAAGGCACGTGCACGAGATCGACTTTGGCGGTGATTTTCAGAAGCTCGCCGGCGAGGTGTTGTACGCCGCCGGTGCCGGCCGAGGCGTAGGTGAGCTGACCGGGACGCGATTTCGCAAGCGCGACGACGTTCTGCACGGTTTTCACCGGCAGTGCCGGATGCACGACCAGGATGAGCGGCGTGATGGCGGCGAGCGAGACCGGCAGAAGATCGCGATCGGCGCGATAGGGCATTTTCTGAAGGTGCGGCAGGATGGCGATCTCCGCCGGCGACGCGAGCAGCACGGTGTGCCCATCCGCCGGCGCTTTCGCGACGATGTCGGTGCCGATGACACCGCCTGCGCCGGGACGGTTATCGACGATGACCTGTTGGCCGATACGTCTGGAATGTTCTTGCCCCACGAGGCGCGCGATGAGATCGGTCGCGCCTCCGGGCGCGTAGGGGACGACCACGCGGATCATTTTCGAGGGGTAGCCTTGCGCGCTCGCCGGCGTGCCCGGCGCGAACGAGAGACACGCCGTGAAAATTGCGATCAGACCCTGGATGCGTGTCATGGCAAATGCTCTCACTGAGGCTCGATGCCGGCGATCTTCATGACCTTCCGGTACTTTTCAGTCTCGGATCTGACGAATGCGGAAAGCGCGGCCGGAGAGCCGGGCGACACTTCGACGCCGGTGCTGACGAGAAACTGATTGACTTCAGGCAGCATCAATACGCGCACGATCTCCATGTTGAGCGCGTCGATGGTCGCTTTCGGCGTCTTGGCGGGTGCAAAGAAAGCAAACCAGATGGTGGTGTCGAAATCCCTGACGCCTTCTTCCTGAAGTGTGGGCACCTGCGGCAACAGCGCGGAGCGTTTCGCCGTGGAGATGGCGAGCGCTTGGAGTCGACCGGCCTTGACATGCGGCAGTATCGGGCCCATGCCGACGAATCCGGTTTGGGTCTCCTGGCCGCCGAGCAGCGCGGCCGTGGCGGGACCGCCCCCTTTGTAAGGCACGTGCACCAGATCGGTTCCAGTCGCGAATTTGAAAAGCTCTCCCGAAAGATGCTGCGGGCTGCCGATGCCGACCGACGCATAAGCAACTGCCCGCGGGCGGGCTTTCGCATATTCGATGAGCTCTTTGACCGTTTTTGCCGCGAGCGACGGATGCTTGACGAGCAGCAGCGGTGAGATCGTGCCGAGGGAGATCGGGGTGAAATCCCGGACTACGTCGTAAGGCAGCTTCCTGATGAGGGTTGGATTGACCGCGACCTCGCCCGTTGAGCCGACGAGGAGCGTGTGACCGTCCGGCGTTGCGCGCGCCACAGTCTCGCACGCGACCACACCCGCGCCGCCCGGTCTGTTGTCGACGACGACCGCGCGTCCCCATTTCTCAGCCAGCTTCGGTGCGACTGCGCGGGCGAGAATATCGGTGTTGCCGCCGGGGGCAAAAGGCACCAGCAACCGCAGCGGTCTTGACGGAAATTCCTGCGCGAAGGTCACGGATGGCGAAAGCGCTGCTGCTGAAAAGACTGCCGCGGTGAGGCCGCGCCGTAACCTTGCACTCATTACGCTCTCCTCGTTAATTGCGGTGCGCCTCGCACTTTTTTTCAGAGTGCGGAGCCGGCGGTGGATTGCTTTTCGTCAGCCCAGCACTGCCGGATAGCCCGGCGGCGGGGAAAAGCCAAGGTCTCCGCGTTTGATGACGGCATCGCGGCCCCCGGCTGCTTCGAGTAACTCCGCCTGCCGACCCTTGGCGCGCGCATCAACGGCTTCGGGATCGCACATCGCGTAGAGCCGAGTGCGGCATTCCTCCAGTACTTTCGCATGCGCCGGATCGGCGGCAATGTCGCGTAACTCTTCGGGATCATTGGCGAGATGGAAAAGCTGCGGCGCATAGGCGACGTAGTGCACGTACTTATAGTCGCCGTGCCGGATCATGAATGCCCCGGTTGTCGAGCCCATCCCGTGGTACTCCGAGAGGACGTTGCGGTCGGGCTGCTCTCCTTCGGCCAAGCGCATGAGCGACACGCCCGGATGATCGTCGTACATGTCCGGCGTATCTTCACCGACGCATTGCATGATGAAAGGATAGGTGTCGACGTGACTCGCCGGTGTCTTTATTTTTACGCCTGCCGCGATGCCGGGGCCGCTGATCATCAAAGGCACGCCTGCGACCTCCTCGTACATCGTCGATTTTCCCCAGAGCCCGCGCGCTCCGAGATTATCGCCATGGTCCGAGGTATAGAGAACGCGCGTCTCGCTATCAAGGCCGCTCGCCTCGAGCGCCCGCAACACCTTGCCCACATTGTCATCGACGAAGCTGCAGAGGCCGTAATAGGCCGCCACCGCCTTTTTAACCTTCTGCGGGTCGAAATGACGGTCGTAGGAAAAGCTGGACGCATAATCCTGCAGGTACGGGTGCTGCGGGCGCTCGGCAGGGTCGTACAACTTCGGCAGCGGCATTTCGTCGAGCGGATACTTGTAATAGAACTCGGCCGGCGCGACGAGTGGGAAATGCGGGCACACGAACGAAACAAAAAGAACCCACGGCTTGTCGCGATACTTCGGCGCCTCTTCGCGCAGCCAGATTTGTGCTCGCGTGCAGATGTCGCGGTCGTACGCGGTGTATGGCGTCTCGCCCGGTCCTGCGAGCTTGGCGATCTTCCACGACAGCCCGCGCTCAGGGAGATCGCGCCGCACTAGCCCCATGAGATCGCCTTTGCCTTCGAGGATCTGCATCGGTATCTGCATGTCGTCGAAGCCGTAGTCGTCGCCCTCATGCCCGCGAAAATGCAGCTTGCCGATGGAGACCACACGATGCCCCTTGTCGCGCAGGCGGTGATGCCAGCCCGGAGTCGCGCCGTCGTACGCATCGGCGTTGTCCCAGTACCCGATCTGGTGCACGTATTTGCCGAGCGCAAATGCAGCGCGCGCCGGAACGCACACCGGCGAGGTCGTATAGGCGCTGGTGAAGTGGGTGCCGGCCAGTGCGAGCCGGTCGAGATTGGGCGTGGTGACGATTCCGTGACCGGCGCAACCCATGACCTTCGGGTTGTGCTCGTCGGCCATGATGATGATGAGATTGGCAGGTTTCATTCGCTCATTCGCGTATGCCCAGCGACGTCGCGAGCTGTTCGTAGAGCGTGTATTGGTCGCGGACGAATTTCTCGGTTTCGGCCGGTGAACGGATTGCAGGAATGCCGCCGAGCCTGAGATTGCCCGCAATCCAATCCGGGTCTGCCGCAATCTTCGGCAGGATCGCGGTCCATTTGTCGACAGCTTCCTTTGCCATACCGGGCGGACCCATGAGCGCCGTCCAGCCGGTGATGCGCTCCATGTTCGGCCATCCAAGCTCGGCTGACGTGGGGACGTCGGGAAAGTCAGCGAGGCGCTGCGGCGTGGTGACCATGAGGGCGCGCAGTGCGCCCGATTTGATCGGGCCGACGAGCGTCGTCAGGTTGTTGCACGAAAAATCCACCTGCCCGCCGAGCAGCGACGTCGTGACTTCCCCGCCGCCTTTGTAATGAATTCCGACCGCATGATCCTTCGTGAGCCCCGCAAGCGTGAACAGATACTGCGGGCCGAAATTCTGAATCGTACCGACGCCGGAGGTCGCGAAGTTGAGCTTGCCTGGCGCTTTACGCATCTGCTCGACGAGATCGCGCATCGACTTGACACGCGAATCACCTTTGACGATGCAGACGTAAGGGTTGAGCTCCAGGAGGGAGAGGATCGTGAAATCGTTCCACTTGTACGGCGCCTTACTGTCGATCGCGGGATAAATCGCGTGCGAAGCGATACGGGCCAGGAGAAGCGTGTAACCGTCTTTCGCAGCACCCTTCACAATCATCGAGCCGATGGATCCTGAAGCCCCGACGCGGTTCGCGACAACAATCGGCCGGTTGCCGAGATACTTCGTCGCCTGCTGGGCGAGATTGCGTCCGGAGAGGTCGGAATCGCCCCCCGCCGCGAATGGCACGACGAACATGATCGGCTTTACTGGGTATTGCGCGAGTGCAGGACTGGCGAGCGCGGCAAGTGCAAGAATGACGATCCATTGGAGCGGTGGCATTGATCCCCCTTCCCGGCAGTGAAGTCGTGGACGAAAATTCGAATATCCGTTCAGTAGCTGACCTGCAGAGCGAAATGGGCTCGGCCGCTGCGTGGCCCGCCCACTGCGCCGGTGTCCTTCAGCTGCCAGCCGTAGTCGAAGCGGACGGTCACGTTCTGCTCGATCGAGAACCGCGCACCGAGTCCCGCTGAAAGGAGCTCGACGCTCCGGTCTTCTCCCGGCAACAGTTGCTTGTTTCGAACCATACCGTAGTCGACAAAGGTGATGAACTGCAGTTGCGCTTCCTTGCCCGGCACGAGTGTCCCCAGACTGTATGAGGGTGTCCGCAACTCGTTACGTACGAGAAAGCCCTGATCGCCGTTGGCCTGGCGCTCGTCATAGCCGCGGACGCTCGCGTGTCCACCTGCGCCGAGCTGCTCGCTGCCGAGCAGGTTACCGTCGGCAATCTGGGCCTCTGCGGAAAAATGCCATGAGAAGTCCTGCGGCAGACGGGTCACGCGCTGGAGCAGGATGTTGCTGTAAGCGTACTGGCTGTCGGCGAAGGCGCGGAGTGTCTGGAAATTGCGGTCCTCGTTTTTGCCGGTAAGGTTTCCTGGGCTGTAGAAGACGCTGCCGGAGAACGTCGTCGTTCCGGACAGATCGCGCAGATTCGCCTGATACGTGACAACGCCTTGAACGATTTCCG
>JBKJPI010000236.1:0-35224 GCA_046595235.1 Burkholderiales bacterium
TTGAGGTTGTGCGTACGCGCGCCGCGGATGCGAATCAGTTCGCCCGTTGCAGGCGCGCGTTCTTCCGGCGCTTGAGCGCTACCGACGGGAACGAGATAGGGTGAAGTTCGGGCGGCCATAGGGGCAACCCGCTAATATACCGAAACGCCCGTTCCATTCCCAACGCTGTAGGTCCCGCAAGTGTTGTCATCGCCGAGCCGGGTATGCTCGTTATCTGAATCATGGCCGCGTCCGGCATGCAAAAGGCGCGCGGCAAGAGCGCTGGCGATACGCTGTCGAAAGCGCGCGGACTGCTCATCCCAAGTGGACAGTCCCGGCTTTGACGAAGACAATGTGCTCCACATAATCGCAGGGCAAGGAGAGCTGCATGGCCTCAGTCAACAAGGTAATTCTGATTGGAAATCTGGGTAAAGATCCGGAAACGCGGTATCTGCCGAGCGGCGATGCGGTCACCAACATCAACGTCGCAACGACCGATACGTGGAAAGACAAAGGTGGTGAGAAGCAGGAGCATACCGAATGGCACCGCGTTGCCTTCTTCGGAAAAACAGCCGAAATTGCGGGCGAATACCTGAAGAAAGGCTCTCCGGTCTACGTAGAAGGACGCATACGGACACGCAAGTGGCAGGATAAGGAAGGCCAGGATCGTTACACGACCGAGATTGTCGGAGATCGCATGCAGCTGCTCGGTGCGCGCGGAGGCGGCGGAGGCGGCGGCGAGTCGGCGCCGCGTGAGTCCTCGCGCGAGCCCGCTGCAGCCGGTGCTTCGGCCGGTGGCAGTGCGAAGGCACCTGCGCGCAAAGGCGGCGCATTCGACGAGATGGACGACGACATTCCTTTCTAGCGAGCCCGGCTGGCTCGCGACCCCTTCGCTTTTCTGGCTGAAGCAGCTTGACGCGTGGAGGGTCGCATGGACAATCGCTCTTCATGGATGTCCTTGAAGCGTGTCGAGCCCAGATCCGCGGTCGCGGTCTGCGTGTTGTTTTTCCGGAAGCGTCTGACGATCGAATCGTCGCCGCGGCGTGCCGCCTTCGTGAGGAAGGGCTTGCCGAGCCGATTCTCTTAAACAATCCCGAGGGCGGCGCGCTCGACGCGTATGCGGCGCTTTACCGGGAAGGGCGTCCCGGAACGAACTCGGCCATCGCGCGACGGTTTGCCGCCAAGCCGCTATTTCACGCGGGGCTCATGGTTAGAGCCGGCGATGCCGAAGCAATGGTTGCCGGCGTCATGAACCCCACTGCGCGTGTCATCGAAGCAGGGCGAATGACCGTGGGGCTCGCGCCTGGCATCGATACGCCGTCGAGCTTTTTCCTGATGGTGCTGGGCGAGCGGCAGCTCATTTACGCCGACTGTGCCGTCAACGCTGATCCCACTGCCGAACAACTGGCGGATATCGCGATAGCTTCGGCTGAGAGCTGCCGCCGCCTGTTACGGGAAGAGCCGCGCGTGGCGCTTCTTTCGTTCTCGACGAAGGGCAGCGCAAGGCACCCATGCGTCGACAAGGTCGTGCGAGCACTCGATATCGCACGTCAGCGCGCGCCGAACCTTGCAATCGACGGCGAGTTGCAGGCAGATACGGCACTCTCTCGCGCGGTCGCGGCAAAAAAGCTGACGGAGATCGGTTCTGTCGCTGGCCGGGCAAACGTGCTCGTTTTTCCAAATCTCGATTCAGGAAATATCGGATACAAGCTTACGCAGCACCTCGGCGGCGCCCAGGCGATCGGACCCGTGCTGCAGGGTTTTGCGCGGCCTTTGAGCGATTTGTCCCGCGGTGCGAGCATCGACGACATCGTGGATACCGCGGTTTTAGTGCTCGCGCTTGCGTGACCCCCGTGACAGCAATCGCGCGCCGCTGCGCGACGGCTTCGTCGCTGCTAAGGGGTTAAGGTATAATGATTTTTTCCCTGTGGGGCGATCATGCCGATCTACGAATATCGCTGCACCACGTGCGGTTTCGAGAAAGATTTCTTGCAGAAAGTAAGCGATCCCATCCTGACGGACTGTCCGGAATGCGGCAAAGCGACATTCGAGAAGCAACTTACCGCCGCCGGGTTCCAGCTCAAAGGCAACGGATGGTATGCCACGGACTTCAAAAACAACGGGACGAAGCCTGCGGTAGACAAGAGCAAACCCGCGGCGTCCTCCGACAAAGGCACGGCTGAGTCTGACAAGTCCGGATCCACATCCGAAAAATCGGAGTCGACATCGGAGAAATCCCAGGCTTCATCGGACAAGAGCACGAGCGAGAAGGACAAGCCTGCGGAAACCAAGAAGCCCGAGAAGTCAGCGTCGACCTGAAGACGGCGCCGAAAGTCCTACCTCCTACCCTCGCTGAAGCATCCGTTTTGGATGCCGCGCGATGGAGCCGATCCGGCGCCTGACGACAGTCCCGAAGTTCCTCCGCCCGCCACCTAACCGACGCCCGCAATGCCTCCGAAGAATCCGATCAGGCGCTACTTCATCACGGGTCTTCTCGTGTGGGTGCCGATCGTGATCACTGTATGGGTCTTGAGCGTGCTCGTCGGAACGATGGACCAGACGCTGCTCCTGCTGCCTCCTGCGCTACGCACGGAGAACTGGCTTGGTGTTTACGTGCCGGGGATGGGCGCGGTGCTCACGCTTCTTGTCATCTTCTTGACGGGCCTCTTCGCTGCAAACATTCTCGGGCAGCGGCTCGTGCGCTACTGGGAGCGAGCGATGGCGCGCATTCCGGTCGTGAACTCGATCTACAACGGCGTCAAGCAGGTAAGCGATACGCTGTTCTCGCCAACCGGCCAGGCTTTCCGGAAAGTGCTACTGGTGCAGTGGCCGAGTCCCGGTACGTGGACGATAGCGTTTCAGACCGGTAAGCCTGGCGGGGACGTAGCGAATCACCTGCAGGGCGATTATCTAAGTATTTACGTACCGACGACGCCAAATCCAACCGGCGGTTACTTCGTCATGGTGGCGCGGAGTTCGGTCGTCGAGCTGGACATGTCCGTCGATGAAGCGCTGAAGTATGTGATCTCGATGGGTGTCATATCTCCGGGTGCGGGAAAGCGAGGCACACGACTGCCTCCGCAGCCCGCGCCTGCGCCCGAGCAGCCGGTGCAGGCCATCAACCAATAGTCGATCGGTGCCCGAGGCGCCGTTCGCTTGAAGACTTCAAAAAATATGCGTAGCGAATATTGCGGCCGTGTGAGCCGCGCCGAGCTTGGAAAGACCGTATCGTTGAGCGGCTGGGTTCACCGGAGGCGCGACCACGGCGGTGTCATATTCATTGACCTGCGCGATCGTGAGGGCCTCGTGCAGATCGTCTGCGATCCCGACACACCGGAAACTTTCGCCATAGCGGACAAGCTGAGAAGCGAGTTCGTGATCAAAGTTGAGGGTCGAGTGCGTGAGCGCCCGGCCGGAACCGTCAATGTGAACCTCGTAAGCGGTGAAATAGAAGTGCTGGCAACCGCTATCGAGATCCTCAACCCGTCGCTGCCGCCGCCGTTCCAGATCGACGATGAGCATCTGTCAGAAAGCGTGCGGCTCGAGTATCGTTTTCTCGACCTTCGCCGGCCGCAGATGCAGAAGAATCTGCGGCTGCGTTATCGCACGTCCATGGCGGTGCGCAAGTTCCTCGACCGCGAGGGTTTCATCGACATCGAGACACCGATGCTTACTCGCTCGACGCCCGAAGGTGCACGCGATTATCTCGTGCCTTCACGAGTGCATCCAGGCCAGTTCTTCGCGCTGCCGCAATCGCCGCAGCTCTTCAAGCAACTGCTCATGGTCTCGGGCTTCGATCGCTATTACCAGATCGTCAAATGCTTTCGCGATGAAGATCTGCGCGCCGACCGGCAGCCCGAGTTCACGCAGATCGATATCGAAACCTCCTTCCTGACTCAGGATGAGATCATCGAAATGATGGAAGCGCTCGTGCGCGAAGTGTTCAGGGAAGTTCTCGAAGTCGAGCTTCCGAATCCATTTCCGCGCATGCGTTTCGATGACGCAATGGCGCTCTATGGGTCCGACAAACCGGATCTTCGGGTTGCGCTGACCCTGACCGAGCTCACCGACGTCGTGAAGGATGTCGAATTCAAGGTTTTTCGCGAAGCGGCGCAGGCGAAAGGCGGGCGCGTCGCAGCGCTGCGAGTACCGGGTGGCGGTACGCTTTCGCGCGGCGAAATCGACGCGTATACCGAGTTCGTAAAAGTCTACGGCGCAAAAGGCCTCGCATATATCAAGGTGAACGCGCGCGACAAGGGTGCAGAGGGGCTCCAGTCGCCGATTCTCAAATTCCTGCAGCCTGCGGTGATCGAGCAGATCCTAAGTCTCACCGGGGCGTTGGATGGCGATCTCGTCTTTTTCGGCGCGGACCGCGCAAAAGTTGTTAACGATTCGCTGGGCGCTCTGCGCCTCAAGGTGGGACATGAGCGCGGCCTTGCCGAGCCCGGGTGGCGCCCGTTATGGGTGGTCGATTTTCCGATGTTCGAGCGCGACGAGCAGGAGAACCGCTGGAACGCGATGCATCATCCGTTCACGTCCCCCGCCGACGGGCACGAAACACTCCTCGAATCCGATCCGGCATCGGCGCGGGCGAAGGCGCACGACATCGTACTGAACGGGTGGGAAATCGGCGGAGGCTCGATCCGGATTCACCGCCAGGACGTGCAGTCGGCCGTTTTCCGGGCACTCAACATTGGTGCCGACGAGGCGGAAGCCAAGTTCGGGTTTTTGCTGCAGGCGCTTCAGTATGGCGCGCCGCCTCACGGCGGGATTGCATTCGGTCTCGACAGGTTGGTGACGCTCATGGCCGGTGCCGAATCAATTCGCGACGTCATTGCATTTCCGAAAACGCAGCGCGCGCAGGATCTTCTCACGCGTGCACCGAATACGGTCGACGAGCAGCAGTTGCGCGAGTTGCACATCAGACTGCGCCAGCCGGAAACCAAGAAAGCCTGAGCAGACGGCCGTGCAGCAGTTGAGCGCACGCGTCGTGCGCGCCGTCACAATCGGACTCGTTCTCACGCTCACAGCGTGTGCATTGGCGGTGCCCGCGTTTGCGAGGACGAGCCCGGGTCAGGAGTTACCCCATGCAGCCGGCATTGCGTTTTCGGCCTTGCCCGTGGAAGCGCAGCGCACTGCGCGTCTCGTTCGCGAGGGTGGCCCCTTCCCTTACGAGCGGGACGGCGTCGTCTTTGGTAACTTCGAGCGACTGCTGCCCAGGCGCGAGCGCGGCTACTACCGCGAGTACACGGTTCCGACTCCGGGGGTGAAGCACCGCGGCGCGCGCCGGCTGGTGGCAGGTCGCGGGGGCGAGCTCTATTACACCAGCGATCATTACGCGAGCTTCAGCCGAGTCAGAGAATGAGCGCACGATCAAGCCTGCCTCCCGAACGTTCCGGCGTCTACCGCAGCCCACCCGATGTTGGCGCTGTAGAGGCTCGGGCGGCCGCTGCGGGCGTCTTCGCGCTTTCGGCGGATCTTGGAACGATCGAAAGCAAGCGCGAGCTTCTGGAGGCGTTGGCCGGCGCGCTGGCGCTTCCGAAATCCTTCGGCGGAAACTGGGATGCGCTCGCAGACAGCCTCCAGGACCTGCCGCTTCCCGAACAGGGGTGCGTGCTTCGTCTAAAGCGCACGACAGGCTTGCGGCCGGCGCTGGGAAGCGAATGGTTCATCCTTCTTGAAATCCTGGCCGACACCGCCACTTTCTGGAAAGACCGAGGCCGCGCCTTCGTCGTTTTCATGGATGACGCCACCGAGCTGCCTGTCTGGCGATGACCGCGCCGCTGTACAAAGTCCCCATATCGGTGCTGGTCCTGGTGCATACGAGCGACCTGCACGTGCTGCTGATGGAACGCGCCGATCGTCCCGGTTTCTGGCAGTCCGTCACCGGAAGCCAGAACGCCGGTGAAACACTCGGGCAGACGGCGACACGTGAGCTCTACGAAGAGACCGGTCTGGATGCTGCGCGTTACGGCCTTGTCGACTGGCAGAAGCAGAACATTTTCGAGATCTATCCGCACTGGCGCTACCGCTATGCGCCTGGAGTCACGCACAACACCGAAAACGTCTTTGCCGTGGAGCTTCCGGAGCGCGTCTCAATCACGCTTGCGCCGCGCGAGCACCTGGCGTACGAGTGGCTGCCGTGGCAAGCGGCTGCCGGGAAGGCCTTCTCGTGGACCAACGCTGAAGTCATTCGCGAGCTCCCTTCGAGGGCGCGATCATCGTCGAGCGCTGCGCCTGCGGCGGCCGGGGGAACTTAAGGGTATTTGCGGGGGTCGCATTGCGTGCGAAAGCGCTCGCACGAGGCGTCCCTGACATGCGTCGTGACACGGCCTTTTGGCGGTGGGCCGCACGGTGGATTTTTTGCAGCATTATGGTAGTGTTGGGCGTTAGCTTGCTTCGGTATCGGGGACGAGAATGGAAGTCAGCACGATCACCTTTGACCGTTTCAAACCGCTCGCGGACGACGCGTGCGAAGCCCGTATCGTCGAAGCAAAGCGTGCGCTCGGCGGGCGCGCGGTCATTCTCGGGCATCACTACCAGCGCGCCGATGTGTACAGGCACGCCGACCTCACGGGCGACTCGCTGAGACTCGCGAAGCTCGCCTCCCAGACAGATGCCGAGTACATCGTGTTCTGCGGCGTGCATTTCATGGCGGAAGTCGCGGACATTCTTTCGAAGCCACACCAGAAAGCAATTCTTCCGGATCTGTCGGCGGGGTGCTCGATGGCCGACATGGCGAATCTTGCGAAAGTGGACCGGGCGTGGCGCGAGCTCGGCGAAGTTCTTGATCCGGACGAGAAGGTCACTCCAGTCACCTACATCAACTCGGCCGCCGACCTGAAGGCTTTCTGCGGCGAGCATGGCGGCATCGTGTGCACGTCGACGAACGCACGCGAAATCCTTCAATGGTCGCTTGCACGTCGTGAAAAGGTCCTGTTCTTCCCCGACCAGCACCTTGGACGCTGGACCGGCTATCTCATGGACATCCCGCTTTGCGAAATGCTCGTGTGGGACCCCGATGAGCCTATGGGAGGCCTCACCGCACAGCAGATCAAGATGGCGAAAGTCCTGCTGTGGAAAGGCCACTGCTCGGTTCACCAGATGTTTCAGGCGCAGCACGTGCTCCGCTGGCGCCAGCAGAATCCGAGCGGCATGGTCATCAGCCACCCTGAGTGCAACTTCGAGGTGTGCAAGCTCTCCGATTACGTCGGATCGACCGACTTCATCATCAAAACCATTGCCAACAGCGCGCCGGGCACGCGCTGGCTCGTCGGAACCGAGCTCAATCTCGTCAATCGCATTGCTGAGGAATACAGGCCGCAAGGCAAGGTCGTCCAGTTCATGGCGCCGACCGTGTGCATGTGCTCGACCATGGCGCGAATTGATCCGCAGCATCTCGCCTGGAGCCTGGAAAACCTCGTTGACGGCAATGTGGTGAACCAGATCAAGGTTCCGGAACAAGAAGCCGGGCTCGCACGCATCGCGCTCGATCGGATGCTCGCTGTCTCCTGAAGCGGCGGGGTGTGCGGATGCGCACGTCCTGGCGCCCCTCCGAGTTCCTGACGTGCAGCCATCGTGACGCGCCGCCTGCACGTCGTCACCTACAACATCCACAAGGGGCTGTCGCTCTTCAACCGGCGGCTCGTGATCCACGAGTTACGCGACAGGCTGCGGCAGCTCGGCGCCGACATCGTCTTCCTTCAGGAAGTGCAGGGCACACACGACGGCAACGCCGCCCTGCACGGCGAGGACTGGCCGATCGAGCCGCAGTACGAGTTTCTCGCGGACGAAGTGTGGGGCGACTTCGCGTATGGACGTAACGCAGTCTACGACCATGGGCACCACGGCAACGCGATCCTCTCGCGTTTTCCCATTCAGTATTGGGACAACCAGGACGTTTCTGCGCATCGGTTCGAAAAGCGCGGGCTGCTTCACTGCGAAGTCGCCATACCGGGCTGGGACGTGCCGCTGCACTGCGTGTGCGTCCACCTTGCGTTGACCTCACGAGGGCGAAGCCGCCAGATTGAACGCCTGCGTCAAAGGATCGAGCGCGTGGTGCCGGCCAATGCCCCGCTCATCGTCGCCGGCGATTTCAACGACTGGCACTGGCGGCACAAGGCGACTCAGGAGCTGGCGCATCCGCTCAACATGCAGGAGGTCTTCGAGCTGATCCGCGGCCTCCCTGCGCGCAGCTTTCCCGCCATGCTCCCGGTATTCAGGCTCGATCGCATATACGTGCGCGGGTTTCGGGTGAGCCGCGCTCACGTGCACCACGGGCCCGTCTGGGGCCGCATCTCCGACCACGCCGCACTGGCGACTACGATCGAGCGCTTGTAAGACGCTCGCCCCCATACTGCGCATGTCGCCCTCCGGCGCCACCGCTTCGGGCTTCCGGCATCCTGATTGCTTGGGTCACGGGAAGTGAAGGCGCCAGAGCGCCGACGCTTTTATCCTCCTCCTTTGGTACGTCTTGGGGCGCGATTCTGGCGCCCTCTTTTTTGGGCGGACCGCAAGCGCCGTCGTCCAGCGGCAGGCGCTCGCCGCGCCGCTTCTGGAATCGCCGCGCCATGAGATCTCTCGCGACCGACTTGCCCTCGAATCACCGCGTCCGCGAATGGCGGGTCGTGCCAATGCTCGTGCCGTATCTCATGGAGTACAAGGCCCGGGTCGCCGTCGCACTCGTCTTTCTCGTGACCGCCAAGCTCGCCAACGTTTCGGTGCCGCTTATCCTGAAGGAAATCGTCGACCGGCTGACCCCGACGCAGGCGATCCTTGCCCTGCCGCTCGCGTTCCTGGTGGCATACGGTGCGCTGCGGCTGTCCACGACCCTTTTTGCGGAACTTCGCGACCTCGTGTTCGTCCGGGTCACGCAGCGTGCGATACGGCGTATAGCGTTGAATGTTTTCCGCCATTTGCACGCACTGTCGCTGCGCTTCCACCTTGAACGGCAAACCGGCGGCGTGTCGCGGGACATCGAGCGCGGTACGCGCGGGATCTCGACGATGTTGTCCTACATGCTGTTCTCGATCATTCCGGTCGTGCTCGAGTTCACGCTTGTCGCCATCGTTCTCTGGGCCAAGTTCGACTGGCGTTTCATGGCGGTCACTTTTTCAGCCGTCATCGTCTATATCGGTTTTACGATCTGGGTCACCGAGTGGCGCATGGACATCAGACGCCGCGCGAACGAGCTCGACTCGCGTGCGAACACGCGAGCAATCGACAGCTTGCTGAACTACGAAACCGTCAAATACTTCAACAACGAGGAATACGAGGCCCGTCGTTACGACGACAACCTCCGCCAGTACGAAAATGCCGCGGTCAAGACCGAAGCATCGCTGGGCCTTCTGAATATCGGGCAGAGCCTCATCATTGCTATCGCGGTAACGCTGCTCATGATTCTTGCTGCAGACGGCGTGGTGAAGGCGACCCTGACGCTCGGCGATCTCGTGCTCATCAACGGCCTGCTCATCCAGCTTTATATTCCACTCAACTTTCTGGGTATGGTATATCGCGAGATCAAGCAGGCCCTCACTGACATGGATCGCATGTTCAGGCTGCTCGAGGAACATCGGGAGGTCGAAGACAGTGCTGACGCAGTGATGCTGCCGTCAGGACCGGCATCGATTCAGTTCGACCGCGTGAATTTCAATTACGACTCCAACCGTCAGATTCTTCATGAGGTAAGTTTCGAGCTTCCTGCCGGCAGGAAGCTCGCGGTTGTGGGCCACAGTGGCTCGGGCAAATCAACGCTCGCGCGGTTGCTATATCGCTTCTACGACGTGAGCTCGGGCGCGGTGAAAGTGAACGGCGTCGATCTGAAGAAGATTCGGCAGTCCAGTCTTCGCGGGGCGATCGGCATCGTTCCGCAGGACACTGTGCTTTTCAACGATACGATTTACTACAACATTCAGTATGGCCGCCCGGATGCATCACGGGAAGAAGTTATCGATGCCGCGAAAGCCGCGCACATTCATGACTTCATCGTAAGCCTGCCGGACGGTTACGAGGCGCGGGTCGGCGAGCGTGGATTGAAGCTGTCGGGCGGCGAGAAGCAGCGTGTCGCGATTGCACGCGCGATATTAAAAGACCCGCGTATTCTCATTTTCGACGAAGCGACTTCGGCGCTCGATTCCAAATCTGAAAAAGCGATCCAGTCCGAGCTCGACCGCATCGCACATGGCCATACCACGCTCGTGATTGCGCATCGGCTCTCTACGATCATGGACGCAGACGAAATCCTCGTGATGGACCACGGGCGCATCGTCGAGCGTGGCACTCACCGTGAGCTCCTCGCGCTGGACGGCGCTTACGCGCAGATGTGGGCCCTTCAGCAGCAGGAGGAGCAGGTGGTGCGAGCGCGCGAAGTTGCAGTCGCGCGCTGACTGAAAAACGCGACGTCAGCGCTCCGGTCTCGGCGGATACTCGTCACCTGCAGGGAACACGACGCTTACCATCGTGCCCGTATCGGCGGCGGCCGGGGTCAGCTTCACGGTCGCGCTATGACTCTGGGCAATCTCCGTCACGATAGCGAGGCCCAGCCCACAGCCTTCGGCGCCGGTCCCGAGCACCCGATAGAATCGCTCGAAGACGCGCTCGCGTTCAGCTTGCGGTATACCGGGGCCGTTGTCTTCGACTGAAAGTCGCGGTTTTCCGGCCTCGCGGTTCACCCGCACCGTGACATGGCCGCCGCCCTGCGTGTAACGCACACCGTTGTCGATCAGGTTGTTCAGCATTTCCCGAACGAGGAAAGGATCTCCGGTGACAGCAGCGGTGTCGGCGTCGCTGTCAAAACCCAGATCGACGTTGCGCTCGATCGCTCGCGGCACCCATTCCGCCGTGACCTCGCGGGCGAGTTGCACCAGATCAATCGGCTCAACGGTGTGCGCGCGTCCGGTGGCAGGCTCCGCGCGCGCAAGCGAAAGAAGCTGGTTTACAAGACGGGTCGCCTGCTGAGCAGCACTGTGAAGTTGCGTCAACGTTGCGTGCGCTTCACCGGCGGGCGCCTGCCTCAGCGCCAGCTCTGTCTGGGTCTTGAGTCCCGCGATCGGTGTACGAAGCTGGTGAGCCGCGTCAGCGATGAAGCGCTGCTCAGCAGCGAGCGCCAGGCTCAGGCGTTGGAGTAGCTCGTTCATTGCGCTGATGAGCGGTCGCACTTCCTGGGGTGTCTGCTCGAGCGGCAGCGCCGACAGATCGCGGTGTGACCGACTCTCGATTTCGCGGCGCAGCGCACCAAGCGGCGCGAGGCCGCGTCCGACGGCGTACCACAACATCAGCCCGGCGATAATGATGAGTAACGCCTGCGGCAGCACCATGCGCAACAGGATCTGGCGTGCAAATTCGTTTCGTGAGGCGCGGTTCTCTGCGACTTGAACCATCACCATGCTTCCGGCCTTACCGGTTTCGAGCGGTAGACGCAGCGTGACGATCCGCACGGGCCGCCCCTGATACTGCTCGTCGTAATAATTTACGCGTTCTGAGAATGGGTCCGGGGGCGGAGGGAGGTCGGGCTCGCCTGTAATGTATTCGTGAGTGGGGCCTGTCACGAGATAGTAGAGACGTCCCGACTCACGCGATTGCAGCATCTGTACGGCGACTTCGGGCAGGTCGACATAGATGCGATCCTGCAGAACCTTCACCTGTCGGCCGATGTCGAGCGCGGATTCGAGCAGCACCCGGTCATACGCCAAGTTCACGAAGCGGTTGGCGATGTCATAATCGATCACGCTGCTGACCGACCACAACGTGAGCAGCGGCCAGACTAGCCAGCGGAGCACCTGCCTGCGGAGCGTTTTCTGCCTGCGCGGCATGTTAGTCCTGCTCAACCATTCGGATCTTTTTCGAGCAGATAACCAAGGCCACGAATCGTTCGGATGTTGACGCCCGCAGGCTCGAGCTTGCGCCGCAGACGATGCACGTAAACCTCGATCGCATTCGGTCCCACTTCCTCGTCCCAGCCGTAGAGCTGCTCCGCGAGTTGCTCCTTGTTTACGACGCGGCCGGTTCTCATCATCAATACTTCGAGAACGCCGAGCTCGCGCGCTGAAAGCTCGAGGTTTTCCCCCGCTAAGGTCGCGCGCCGCCCTGCGGTGTCGACAACCAGCGCGCCGTGTGTGAGTGCGGAGGCACCGCCTGATTGGCCGCGCCTGATGAGAGCCCGGGCCCGCGCTTCGAGCTCGCGCAGATCGAAAGGCTTCACCATGTAATCGTCGGCACCGATGTCGAGACCTTTCACGCGATCGGTCAGCGAGTCGCGCGCCGTGAGCATCAGAACGGGCACCGCGGCCCCACGTCTGCGCAGTCTTCGCAACACTTCGAGCCCGTCCAGACCGGGCAGGCCGATGTCGAGTATCACGAGGTCATAGGGCTGCGCAGCAAGCACATGATCTGCTTCGGCGCCGCTGTTCACGCAGTCCACGGCGTAGTCCGCGCCGCGCAGCGATCGCGTCAGGCCGTCTGCGATAACAGGATCGTCTTCGACGATGAGAATGCGCATTTGAAAGCCTGCCGTAGGCGGGGTACGGCGCGAGTGTACACGCAAGGCTTATTGCGTAAGTTTCATGTAAGGCAGCGTTGATAACGTAGTCCATCAGTTCGGCACCAGCAGCGTTTGCCGACGTAGCACGTTCCGCTTTTCCTCCTCGGAGGCCGGGCAGTTGCAACCACCTGTGCTGAGCGGGTGGCTGTATGGCCTCTTTCAATCCCGCCGGGACACCCCAAAGTGGCCCGAGCGGGGTTTTTTTTGTTTACAGCACGAGCTGCGTCCATCTGCTTACAAGTGAAAAACTGCTTGAAAAGACGGCTGTAACCCTGTATTTTTTCATTTGAATTTGTCAATCGCGTCTGGCGGAGTTCTGTTGAAAAAGTTCCTTTTTGCCCTGATCGTGTGCTCATTCGCGGCCCCTGTCGCGGAAGCGGCCAAGGCACCGCGTAAAGGGAAGTCCGAGATTTCGAAGGCTTTACGCTCCAAGGCCACGGTGAACCCCCGTCGCGCGGCCAGGCCGCTCGTCCACCGGGAGAAAATCACCCGCATCGTGGCGGCCTCCCGCGCGTCGGACGATCCCACGCAGCTAGATGTGAAATCCACCGCGGCGCTGGTGATCGAACAGGGCGAAGGCCGGATACTTTTCGCCAAGAATGTGGACACAATTCAGCCGATTGCATCGATTACAAAGCTGATGACCGCCATGGTCGTCCTCGATGCGGGGCTCGAGCTGCGCCAGGGCGTTGCCATCGCCGAGGACGACGTAGACCTTCTGAAGCACACTCGCTCCCGGCTCAAGGTGGGCACAGTGCTCGAGCGCACCGAGCTCCTGCGCCTTGCGCTCATGGCCTCGGAAAATCGCGCCGCGGCAGCGTTGGGCCGTGCGTATCCCGGAGGCATCCACGCTTTCGTCGCCGCGATGAACAAGAAGGCGATGGATCTCGGAATGATGCGCACGCGGTTTGTCGACAGCAGCGGTCTTTCGAGCGACAACGTCTCCACGGCGCAGGATCTGGCAAAAATGGTGGTCGCTGCGCACCGCTACCCATTGATTCAGGAGTACACGACGCTTCCTGAGCATGTCGTGCGGACGAGCGAAGGCAGCGCGATGGCATTCCGGAACACGAACGGCCTCGTTAAGGACATCGCGTGGCACATCGACCTTTCAAAGACCGGTTACATCTCGGAAGCCGGGCGCTGTCTCGTCATGCAGGCACGTATCGGCACGAAGCCCGTGATCATCGTCCTTCTCGACTCGTGGGGTCGGTACACCCGTATCGGGGATGCCAATCGCATCAAGAAATGGGTGGAAAGCGCGCACACACGCGTCGCGCCGGGCTGAAAAGCCGCGTTCTTGCGAATTTGTCGGCGCCGAACCGAGCGAATCAGCAGGGAGCCTTCCGGAAATGAAATGTCACCGAGTGCGCCTTTCGAATATTACGACCTGAAGCCGGCCGCCGCCTCGTTCCTCGAGGACGTGACTGCCGGATTTTCCGCGCCCCGGAAGGCGCTGCCGCCGAAGTACTTCTACGACGATCGCGGGTCGGCCTTGTTCGAGGCGATCTGCAACCTGCCGGAGTACTACCCGACGCGAACCGAGCTCGCGATGCTGGAGACACACGCTTCGGAGATTGCTGCGCGCATCGGGGCATCCGCTTCAGTCGTCGAGTACGGCAGCGGATCGGGGCGCAAAACCGCAGTGCTCCTGCGCGCGGTGACGCCCGTCGCTTACGTGGCGATCGATATTTCGGGCGAGCAACTGCGAGCGTCGATCGCGAGCCTGGCCGCAGCGTTTCCCGGCGTGCGGATGATCGCGCTATGCGCCGACTACACGCGCCCTTTGCCGCTGGCGCGGCTCGAAAACATCGGAGCGCGGCGCCGCGTCATTTATTTCCCGGGCTCTACCATCGGTAATTTCACGGTGCCCGAAGCGCTCGCCTTCCTTCGCGGTGCACGCACCGTCGCAGGAGAGGAGGGCGCCATGCTCGTCGGCGTCGATTTGAAGAAAGACGTAGCCACCCTGCACGCCGCGTACAACGATGCGGCGGGTATTACGGCCGCCTTCAACCTGAATGTGCTTGAACGGATCAATCGCGAGCTCGCAGCGGACATCGATATCGAATCGTTCAGGCATCGCGCACATTACGACGAGGCTGCCGGCCGCATCGAGATGCATCTCGAGAGCTTGCATGACCAAACGGTCACCGTGGGCGGGCGCGCTTTCGAGTTCCGGGCGGGTGAGAGCATACACACTGAAAGCTCGTACAAATACTCGGTTGCCGGGTTCCAGGAACTTGCGCGCGAAGCGGGCTTCGACGCCCGGCATTGCTGGGTGGATGAAAACAACTTGTTTTCGATCCACTACCTGAAGGTCGCCGCGCCATGAGAGGAGCCGATTGACGGCTGTGTCGCCGCGAACGCGCATCTATCTCATTGTTCTGATGTGCACGCTCAGCCATTCAGGATTCGGCGGCAGCCGCATCGCAGTCTCGCTCTATGCGCTCAATCAGGGCGCAAGCCAGTTCACGATCGGCATTCTGATGGCGCTGTACGCGATCGTGCCGCTTTTCATGGCCGTTCACGTGGGGCGTATGGCGGACCGGATGGGGCCGCGTGTGCCGATGCTGATCGGCACAGGGGGTGTCGTCGTCGGGCTGCTCCTGCCAGCGCTCTTTCCCGGGATGCTTTCGCTCTATCTCGCGGCGCTCGTCCTCGGATCAACGTTTCACTTTTTCTTCATCACGGTACAGGGGATCGCCGGCGGTATCGGTGGCTCGGAAAACCGCGCACAGAACTTCGCACTCGTCGGTATGGGGTTCTCGGCCGCTGGCTTCATCGGGCCGTTCCTCGCCGGGGTCGCTATCGATCACCTTGGCCATACCGCGGCCTTTTTCGTCTTGTCCGCGTTTCCGGTTGTACCTTTTCTGATGCTTATGCTGAAGCCCGGCTTTCTCCCAAAGCCCAGGCAACATGCCACTGGCGGCGGCGCTCACACCGCGTTCGACCTCTGGCGGATACCCGGTCTTCGCAGAACCTTTATCGCAAGCGGCATCATCTCGTCCGCGTGGGATCTTTTTCAGTTCTACTTTCCCATCTATGGGCACTCGGTTGGAATGTCTGCGTCGGCGATAGGCGCGGTGCTCGGTGTCTTTGCACTGGCCACTTTCACGATCCGCATCGTGCTATCACCGCTCGCAAGGCGCTACAGTGAAGCGCAGATACTCACCTTTGGGATCTTCGTAGCGGCGGTGGCATTCGTGCTCTTCCCATTCTTCAAGGACGCGTACGTACTCGCTGCGATTGCATTCCTGCTCGGCTTGGGCGTTGGCTGCGGGCAGCCCATGTCGATGTCACTCATCTACGCACTGGCGCCCGTGGGTCGCGCCGCGGAATGTGCGGGTCTGCGCGTCACAGTGAATAATTTCATGCACCTGCTTATTCCGCTTTTTTTCGGGAGCCTCGGCACAGCCTTCGGGTACATGCCCGTCTTCCTGTCCAACAGCGGGATGCTTGTTGCGGCGGGAGTGCTCATGCGAAAAGCCCGCATCTCGGGATCGGCCCGAACCTGAAGCGACGCTAACTAAGTTCGAAAAAAAAGCGCCCACTAGGGGCGCTTTTTTACATCGCGAAACGCTTGCGATGAAGAGGACGTGCCTAGTAGCGCTGCTCCTGTCGCTTACCAACCTCCGAGCCGATCACTCCACCCGCTACGGCTCCGCCCACAGTAGCGGCCGTGCTGCGACCGCTGATTGCGCTGCCTGCTACACCGCCGACAACAGCGCCAAGTCCAGCGCCCTGCGTTTGATTGGACAGCGGAATACTGTCACATGCAGAAAGAGTCGTGACCGCGCTCATCGCCAACACCATCACCATCAGCTTTTTCATAACTCTTATCTCCTAGTTACAGTTGACGGAGCCTACCGCTACTCCGATGCTGCGCTGTTTCCAGCCTGAGGCGCCACCACCCGGCGGCGCCTCAGCCTTGCGAACGACTAGTTAGGCGTCTTTCTTCGCTTTACGTTCCTTCTTCGGCTCTGCTGACTCGCGCTCGGCCTTAGCCTGCTTCTTGGCCGTGTTGCGCGCGTTCTTCGCTTCTTTCTGGCAGCCTTCTTTTTCCTTGCCCTTCATCTCGTCGCATTTCTCGCGCGCGACATTGTGTTCCATGTCGGCTTTGGCTGCTGCTACGTCGTAGCGGTTCTTGGGCGTGTCGTTCTGCTTGGCGGCGAGTTCAGCCTTGGCGACCTTCTCCTGACCCTTGGCTTCGGCCATGCAGATGTCTTTCGCATTGCTCTTCAGGTCTTTACATTTTTCGCGGGCGGCCTTCGATTCCTGATCGATGCGCTGTTTTTCAGCCTTCACCTCGTCTTTCGCCATTCCATCTGCCGCGTAAAGCGGGGTCGCGAATGCCACTCCAAGCAGTACGGTCATAGCTGTCTTTGTTAATGTCATATTTCATCTCCCATGAGTATTAAAGGTGTTCGCGGCACCTGCCGCAGCCGACACAATCTCGCAAATAGCAACTGCTGTACCTGCCAGCGCGGATTTCGCGGTGCCCCAGCAGCGTTATGCCGCTGAATCAACAACGTATGAAGGAAAGTGTGGTTGACCGCGGTTTCTAGCGAATGGTCAGTGTGAGGTTGAAATCGCCCCGCACCAGCGCCACGGTGTAACCCCGCTCGGCAGCGCGCAAAGCTCCGAAAAATTCGGCCATCGTGCGCACCCGGGTCCGGTTCACGGCATAAATGATATCGGCGGGCCGGAGCCCCGCCTGCCAGGCGCGGCTCCCTTCGTCGACCGTCGAGACGATGATGCCCTGGATGCGCTGATACAGTGGGCTCCCACGCTCGATTTCGACGACGCGCATGCCGGGAAGCTGCGGCACGTTCTGGCCATCGGTCCCGACCTGCGATTCTGACCTTGATCGTGCGGGACTCACCGCCGCGGGCGACACGTAACTCCACCTCCTCGCCGATAGCGGTGAGACCCAGCCTTGCGCGGAGCTCAGCAGCGCTCTGCACGGGTCGTCCGTTCATGGCGAGGACGATGTCGCGCTCCCGAAGGCCCGCCTTATCGGCGGCCGAGCCCGGCTGAACCGCCGTGATCACCACGCCATCGAGCGATGCGACACCGAGTTTCTTGGCGATCTGTGAGTTGAGGTCGAGCATCTCGATACCGAGGCGGCCCCGGCGGACTTCACCGAACTTCACGATCTGCGTGAGAATCGATCGTGCCATGTTGCCGGGCACGGCGAACCCGATGCCGACGTTCCCGCCCGCCGGACCAATGATCGCGGTGTTGATCCCGATGAGCTCGCCGCGCAGATTCACGAGCGCGCCGCCGGAGTTTCCCGGGTTGATCGAGGCGTCGGTCTGGATGAAGTCCTCATAGCCTTCCGGGGACAGGCCGCTGCGACCGAGCGCGCTGACGATACCGGATGTGACCGTCTGTCCGATGCCGAAAGGGTTTCCAATGGCAATCACATAGTCGCCGACACTGAGCTGGTCTGAGTCCCCGAAGCGCAACGCCGGTAGATCCTTGATGTCGACCTGCAGCACGGCGATGTCGGTGCCGGCGTCCGCGCCGACCACTTTCGCCGGGAATGAGCGACGGTCCTTCAGCGTAACAGTCACCTGCTCTGCGTCGCGAATGACATGGTGATTGGTCAGCACATACCCGCGCGCCGAATCGATGATGACACCGGAGCCGGCGGCCTGCTCGCGGCGTTGCGGCCGGTCGGGCACGTTGAAGAATCGCCGGAAGAACGGGTCGCGGAAAAGAGGGTTGTCTTCCATCGGTGAGCGCGTCACCACCGATATGTTCACGACCGCGGGGGTGACCTGCGCCACGACGGGCGCGAGGCTCGGTAAGCCGCGGTTGTCCACCGGAACTGCGGCAGTTGCGGGCGCCGCGTAAACCGAGATGATTAAAACAAGCAGTCTTGCCAGCATGCGCATCGTCGCCTTCTCCTACTTCAGAATGCGGAAAAGATTGTTGTAGTCATCTGTCCATACAGTGAGCCGCGGAATGGGCGCGATCTCCTGCGTCATTGCGGCTATGTCCTTCCGCTCAAGAAGTGCTGCGTTTCGTGTGACAAGGACCCAATCGGTTTTGGCAAGCTCGCTCTTCTCGGCTTCGTCGACGACCAGCGCAGTCTTGAGACCGTATTCGTCCGCTATTGCCTTCACCACCGGTGAAAGCCTCAGGAACCGGTTCGTGACGTGAAATGCGATAACACCGTCGGGTTTCAGGTGTCTTAAGTAAACCGCCATCGCTTCGCGTGTCACGAGGTGAACGGGTATCGAATCGCTCGAGAAGGCGTCGATCGCGATCACGTCGTAGTTCTGCGCGGCTTCACGTTCCATGGTGAGTCGGGCGTCGCCGAGCACCGTTTCGACGCGCGCCGCGCTTTTCCCCAGAAAGCTGAACTGGCTGCGAGCGACATCGACCACGGCAGGGTTGATTTCATAAAAGCGAAAGACATCGCCTGGCTTTCCATAAGCTGCCAGCGTGCCCGTGCCCAGTCCAACAACCGCCACGCGCTTGGCCTGCGCGCCGAGTGCATTGAGCGTAAGGCCGATACCCGAGGTTCCCCCGTAGTACGTAGTCGGCTCGAGCCTGCGTTTTTCGTCGAGGTACTGCTCTCCGTGCATGATGACGCCGTGCATGAGCCGGCGCACCGCTTCTTCACCCGTGCCCGTATCGCGCACCCTCAGCGTCCCATAAAAGTTTCGCGACATGACCAACGCGTTGTTTTCCGCGAGCGACTCCATGTAGTGGTAGACGTGATAGCTCGAGAAACCGAGTGCACCGACGACCAGCAGCGGCACGAACAAGGGCATGCGCCTGACTACGTAGAGCGCGAGGGCGAGCGTCACTATGAGCCCTACACCAAACTCATAATAGGTCGTGAACACGCGCGGCGCGACGAATCCCACCAGCACGCCGCCTACAGCGCCGCCTAGCGATACCATCAGGTAGAAGCTCGTGAGGTAACGCGGAGTCGGCTTCATGTTGGCGAGCTCGCCGTGGAAGAACATGCAGCAGACGAAGAGGCCCGCCGAAAACAGCGCGACTGATTCCTTGATATCGTGAATGCTGCGGTCCGCGTGGAGCGACCAAGCCATTGCGCCGATTGCAACAAGGAGCGGGCCGAGAAAGACAGGCCGCCGATACCAGCCGCGGCCTTCGAAGCAGACGATGAAGGTAATCAGATAGATCGTCAGCGGAAGAATCCATAGAAACGGTACGGACGCCACGTCATGCGTGATGTGATTCGTGACCGCGAGCAGCATGAATGAGCCCATCGCGGAGAATGCGAGCCACAGCGCAAAGTCTCCGACCGTGGGTTTGACTCCGTCATAGACGGCCTCGGTTGCCGGCGTGTGGGCAGGTGCCGCCGGTTGCGCCCGTACGCTGTAAATTGCGCACGCAATGCAAAGCGCTACGAAGAGGGCATAACCTCCGCTCCACCCATATGACTGAATGACGGCGCTCACCCACGGCTCGAGCACGAAGGGATAGCAGACAAGCGCGAGCAGCGACGCAAGATTGGAGAGTGCGAACAGGCGGTATACGGTGCCGGCAGGGAAGCTTCGCGCGAACCATGCCTGCACTAGCGGGCCGGTGGTCGACAGAAGAAAGTACGGGAGCCCGATCGTCGCGCCGAGGAGACCGAGGATTCGAAGCGTCGGGTCTTCATCTCCGACAGGTTTCCACGCGGCGTCAGCGAGTATCGGCAGTGAGAATAGACTCGCGACCAGTAGGGCGATGTGCAATGCGCCCTGATGACGCGGCTTCATGTGGCGCGTCGTCCAGTCGGAATACGCATATCCGAAGAGGAGGAGGAACTGGAAGAACACGAGGCAGGTCGTCCACACCGCCGCGGAGCCGCCGAACCATGGGAGGATCTGCTTCGCCATGATCGGCTGAACCAGAAAAAGCAGGAACGCGCTCGTGAAAATCGTTAGCGCGTAGAGGATCATGAATTCATCGCAGAGGTTGTTTTCGAGGACGGCGCATTATACAGACGGCCTTGGTGCGTCCGCCCGCGCCAATGCGGTCAAAAGCGGGTGCGTGCGACGCGCCCCCGCTTTGAAGCTTCAAGTGCGCCTGAGAAGCTGAGCGACCGTGGTCGCGTCCGAGAGCTTGTCCAGACCGAGCAATGCATCGCGCAGCGCTTCAACCTGGGGCCGCAACCGCCTTCGAGGAGGTGTGCGAAAAGCTGATGCGCTACGCTTTTATCGTGCTTGCTTCGCGCCGTTGTGCACCAGCCTCTGTCATTGCGTTATTCACCACGCGCACGTCGGCGATGTTCTCGAGATTCCGGATCGAGCTTAAGACAGCCATCGTTGCTGCTGCGGGAATGGCGCGGTTTGCGCAGTTCTCAAATTTATCCTGCAGTCTTTCCTGCGGCAGTGGGTTCGCCGAAGTCCGGCCTGCCGCCTGATCGACTTTTGAACCCAGTACGGTGCCGCCACGCAAGGTGACCTTCACCTCGGCGCCGAAATGATTGTCCTCCGGGAATTGCTCGGTCGAGTACGGCGCCGCTTGCACGAGCGCCATCACACGCTGCACGTCCTCGTCGCGGTAGGCGTTCCCTTCGAAGTGCTCGATCGCAACCTTGCGGTCGATGACCGCTCGCGCGAGGCAGTACTGGACGCTGAATTTAGCGTCCTTCGTGCTCTGCGGATCGGGTCTGTTGGTGTGCTCGAGGCGGCGCTTGTGTGTCCAGCTTTGAATGCGCTCGACTGCATCTGGCTTGAGATCGTTCGAACGCACGAGATCCAGCATGGCATCGATCGCGGGATGCGTGCTGCCGCAGCAGGGATACTGCTTGATAGCGATGCCCGGCTTGACAATATCGAACGGCTGCCCCCATGCGGGCAGAATCTTTCCCGCGTCGTAATTGCCGGCGCCGTTATACACCTCGAAGTAACCTTGCTTGTGCTCAAACGCGACGGGGCTTGCCGTGTAGTCGTTACGAGCGAGCAGTGCGGCGAAAAGACCGTTACGCGCGCAGTGTCCGATGTGAAGCGGTTTCACGTAAGTACCGAAGTTCGATTTGATTCCGGACGCTAACGAAGCGGCGATTGCCAGCGCCGTTGCCGTGCGCTCGTCGTCGAGTCGAAGCAACCGCGCGCACGCCGCGGCCGCGCCGAATACACCGATCGTGGTGCTCGGGTGCCAGCCGCGGGTGTACTGATAGAGGTTCACGCCCAGCGAAATCTTGCACTCCGTTTCGAACCCAGCGACATACGCTGTGATGAAATCACGTCCGCTTGCGCCGATCTCATCGGCGAGGGCGAAGAGTGCGGGAAGGATCGGGGCGGATGGATGCCCGCCGAGCGTGTTGTTGCAGTCATCGAAATCGAGCGCATGCGAGGCGGTGCCGTTTATGAGCGCAGCATCGAGCGCACTCGTGCGTTTGCCGCTTCCCAGGACGAGACTCGGGCCGGCTGACGAGAGCACATCGGCCAGGAGGGTTGCCGAGGGATCAGAGCTTCCCGCAAGCGTCACGCCGACGGTATCGAGTATGCCCACCTTGGCCCAGTGAATGGCTTCCGGCGGGAGGTCCTCGTAGTGGAGCGCCGTAACCCGCTTGGCAAGCTCTAGTGCGAATCCCATGGTGTGCGACTCCTTAAAACCTTGGCTTGATGTTGACTCAGGCGGGTGTCCGCCTAGTCCATGCGGATGTTCATCTGCCGGGTGAGCTTCGCCCACTTCGAGACTTCGGCGCGAATGTGTTCTTCGAACTGCTGCGGCGTGCTGCCCACAGGCTCTGACCCGTCGGCTGCGAGCCGGGTCGCGAGCTCCGGCAGGCGCAGAATCTCCACGATTTCCTTGTTGAGCCGCGAGATGATGGATGAGGGCGTCTTTAGTGGTGCGATGACCCCGTACCATCCTGCAACTTCGTAGCCCTTGACGCCAGCTTCCTGCATCGTCGGAAGATCAGGCGCGGCACGCGAACGCTTCGCCGTGGTGACGGCGAGCGGGCGCAGCTTTCCGGCCTTGATGTGAGGCTGCGACTGCAGAATTGTGGAGTAGAGCATCTGTATCTGGCCCGCAATGACGTCGATCATCGCGGGGTTGCCGCCTTTGTAGGGCACATGCACGATATCGAGTTGCGCAACGTAACTGAAGAGTGCACCCGAGAGGTGGCTGAGACCGCCCGTGCCGGACGAGCCGTAATTCAGTTGACCAGGTTTGGCCTTTGCCAGTGCAATCAGGTCTTTCACTGATTTTGCCTGCACCGAAGGATGCACGACCAGCGCATAAGGCTGTGTGGTCGCCTGCGTGATGGGCATCAGATCGCGCGTGAGGTCGTAAGGCAGACCTTTGATGAGCGATGCGTTCACCGAGTGGCTCGATGAAATCATGCTGAGCGTATATCCATCCGGCAGGGCTTTAGTGAGGATGTCCACGGCGATGGTGCCGTTCGCACCTGGCCGGTTGTCGGCGACGAACTGTTGTCCGAGACGCTCCGTCAGGCCCTGCGCGATCGAGCGCGCGGTGATGTCAGTACCCCCGCCGGGCGCGAAAGGAACGAGGAGGCGCACAGGCTTCGTTGGATAAGGCGCGGTGGTGCTGCTTTGCGCCGCGTGCGCGGTACCGCACGCGAGTGCGATCGTGACTGCAGCCGTGTCAATGATGAATTTGCGGCGAATGGCCCGCATGCTGCTGCGCCTTGTTGGCGGAAGAGAGTGGGAGTCGAACCCACGCAGGACCGCCTGCGGCCCCTACCGGGTTTGAAGTCCGGCCGCCCCACCGGGAGCGATTCCCTTCCAGGAGGTAACACTATTTATTACGAACAGATCTGCTGCGCACTTCCGATCCTGGCTTCAGACCGGAAGCATTCTCATTCTAATCGCCGCTACGCGATTCGTGGCGCAGATTTCATTTTTTGAGCCGGGCAACGACGGCGGCAGCTGCTGCACGGGCTTCGTTCATCGCCTCGGTCAGCGTTCCACCGTACCCGCTGCGCACTGCGCCGATGGCTGAAACATTGGGCATGGCTGTTTGGAACGAATCATCGGTTCGGACGAACCCGGCAGCGTCACGATCGATGGTGGATGGCAGGAATGCCGTGTTTGGTTCCAGCCCGATGTAGGCGAAGACCCCTGCGCAGGGAAGCTCTTCGGTACGGCCGTCTGCGTGGCGCACGCGCGCTTTCTCGACCATTTTGGAGCCGAGGATCGATTCGAGGGTTGCATTAAGCACGAGGGATATCTTGTCGTTTACCCTGACCCGTTCCACCCAGTGATCTACAGCGCGGAACGTTTCGCTGCGATGCACGAGATGCACGCCGCTGCAGTATTGAGCGAGCACGAGGGCTTCCTGGAAAGCCGAGTCGCCACCGCCGATGACAATCACTTCTTCGTTCTGGAACATGGGGCCGTCGCAATCCGCGCATTGCGATACGCCGCGACCTTCGAACTCGGATTCCCCAGGGATGCCAAGCTTTCTCAGGCTGCCGCCGGAGGCGACCACGATATGCCGCGCGCTATAAGCCGCTGAAGCCGCGACTGCCTCGACGAGCAGGCCGCTTTGACGCACCGCTGTTACCGGTTCCTGAATACTCTCGACGCCGTGTTCGGCATTAGCCTGCATCATTTCAGCTGCGAGCTCCGCACCGGACGCTGGCAAACCCGCCGGCGCAGGTTCGAGCTCGTTCACGTTGATAACGAGCCCGCCGAAAAGTTGCGCCTCCATCGTGGTGACCTTGAGCCCGGCCTGCGCCAGCGCGCCCGCAGCAGTGAGACCGCTCACCCCTTCGCCAATCACGATTACGTCGTACGTCGGTTGCGACACGTCCGTGTTCCCCTATCTTCTGTAGTTGTGCACCGGCCGACGCTGTGTGGCGGGTTTAGGCGCCGGCTGCGGCGCCGCTGCTCTCGGCGGCGGGGGCGGTGCAGTTGCGGGCCCGAGGATGGGAACGAAGTCTTTGCGCATCTTCCGTGCATCGCCGACGCGTTGTGTAATACCGAGGCCATCAAGAAATTCGAGAATTTCGATGGCCAGGCTGCGGCCGACGCCTGTCGCGTCACGATATTGCGCTGCTGTGAACTGGCCATTCACCTGCGCCTGGGCCGTGGCCTGTGCGATCGCAGCAAGAATGGCGAGCGTCGTACGCGCGTAAAAACGGTCAGGCGTGACGCGCATGACTTCGCCGGTCTTGGCTTTTCGATAGAGGAAGTCCTTGAGCACGGCCTCCTTCAACTTCACCTGAAGAGCGAGATCACGCACCGGCGGGGGGTTGAAAGCCAGCGCTTCGAGGACAGGCCGTACTGCTTGCCAGAGACGCTCGTCAGCGTCATTCGCAGTCGCGTTGTGACCGGGCAGACGTGCTGTCGACCCCCCGGTTTCAATTCTGCGAGCATCCGTGAGTCGCCTCAGCACGCTTGCGAATGCATCGCCGCCGAGATCCGAAGCGACAGCGGCGCGCAGCGTCTCCACCTCTTCTCCCGCCGCTTGCGGTTGACGTCGATGAAAATCAGCGAGCTGTTCGAGAACTGCCGTCTCAATGCCCTGATGGCGAGTGTGCGTGATCGCAACGCTCGCGTCCTTGCCAAGCTGCACGAGGTTCAGCGCTTCATAGAGTTTTACTGCGGTTCCGCCCTCGAGGTTGTATGCCAGCTCGAAGTGCTTCAGATCTATTGGACGTCCGGTCGCCTCGAGAGCCGCGAGGGCATCTGCGGGTGAGTCGAGCTCGAGCGCTGCCAGCTCGCCCAGGCGCGCAGGCGTGCTGCGGCGCGTTGCCGGCGCCAACGGATCGAGAACGAATCCCCCGCCCAGGGTCCGCGTGGCTGATTGATCACGGACGATGAAACGATCGCCGCGCAGGGCGCCGATGGGCTGATCGAGAACGATCTGAACGACTGCGCTCGCGCCCGGAGCCACTGAGTCGCCCCTGCGCGTCGCGATCCGTCCCGTTACGTCGCTCGTTGCAAGGTGCAGGTGGATCGGGGTCCAATGCTCGAGCGCCTGCGGTTCGGTGTTTAGAACCTTGATGCGCGCGTCGAAGCGCCGCGTCGGCCGGTGGATCGCTTCGGCGACCACCCAGTCCCCGCGCCGCATCGACTCGAGCCCGCTGCCCGTGAGATTGAGTGCGCAACGCTCGCCGGCTGCAGCGCGATCAGCGGGCTTCCCCTGAATTTGAAGCCCTCGCACGCGAACGGGCGTTCCCGCCGGAGAGAGCACGAGCTTGTCGCCGGTCGCAACGGCGCCGTTGAAGACGGTGCCGGTTACAACGGTACCGCTGCCGGACATGCTGAAGGTGCGGTCTACTGCGTACCGAAAGTGTTGCCCAGTCGAGCGCCGGGCCGCTTGACCAGCCGCTTCCGAAAAGAGCAACGTCCGCAGTCGATCAATTCCTGCCCCAGTGATCGCAGACACCGGCATGACCGGGGCGCCTGCAAGGCTCGTCCCCTCGAGCAGCGCTGCGACGCTTCGCTCCACCTCACGCATGCGGATCTCGTCGACGCGATCGATCTTCGTGATCACCGCGGCGGCGCGGGAGACGTGCAGGAGATCGAGAATGTGCAGATGTTCGATCGTCTGCGGCATTACCCCGTCATCGGCCGCGACGACGAGGAGGGCGAAGTCTATTCCGCAGACGCCGGCCAGCATGTTGCGGATGAATCGTTCGTGTCCCGGCACATCCACAAAACCGAGAAGGCCGCCGGCAGGGAGCGGGAGGTATGCGAATCCGAGGTCGATCGAAATGCCGCGGGCTTTCTCTTCGGGAAGACGGTCTGTATCAACGCCGGTCAGCGTTTTCACGAGGAGCGTCTTGCCGTGATCGATGTGGCCTGCGGTTGCGACGATCATGAGATCAACTTGAGCTGCGCGAGCTGTCCGACAAAAGCCATTTCGTCGTCTAGACAGCGCAAGTCCAACAAGAAGGCATCAGCCTTGATGCGTCCGATCACCGGAACCGGCAGCGCGCGAAAAGCCTCGGCGATGCGTCGGGCGGCAGAGCCTTTACTCTTTCCAGTGCCTTCCACCGCGATCGCCGCGCTGGGCAGAGAGTCCACCGGTAAGGAGCCGCTTCCGATCTGGCTCGCGCACGCCTCCACGCGCGCATGAGCCCTCTCACCCACTGCTGCGGAAACATGACCCAGGAGACGCTGCGCCTGCTGTTCGATCTCGTCGACCGGCCGCGTGAGAAAGCGCAATGTCGGCAACTCTTGTCTGAGGCGTGCAGGGTTCAGGTACAACTGCAGAACCGCGTCGAGTGCGGCGAGCGTCATCTTGTCGACCCGCAGCGCACGCTTCATCGGATTTTTTCGAATGCGTGTAACGAGCTCTTTACGGCCAACGATCAGACCCGCCTGTGGCCCACCGAGAAGCTTGTCTCCGCTGAAGGTCACGATGTCGGCGCCACTTGTGAGCGTCTGCGCAGGGGTGGGCTCGTGCGGAAGGCCGTATTCCTCGAGATCTACAAGCATGCCGCTTCCGAGATCCACGATGAGCGGAAGGTGATGCTCGTGAGCAAGTCGGGCGAGATCAGCTTCGGCCACGGCGGCGGTGAAGCCGTGAATAGCATAATTGCTTGTGTGCACCTTCATGATCGCCGCCGTGCGTGGACCGATGGCTGCTGCGTAATCGTCGAGGTGCGTGCGATTCGTCGTGCCGACTTCGCGCAGCTTGCAGCCGGCGCGCGCCATGATGTCAGGAATACGGAACGCGCCGCCGATTTCGATCAGCTCTCCGCGCGAAACGACGACCTCCTTGCGCACGGCAAGCGTGTTCAGTGCGAGGTAAACGGCGGCCGCGTTGTTATTGACGACGGCTGCTGCCTCGCCACCGGTCAAACGCGTGAGCCAGCGCTCGATGTGCGAATCGCGCTCTCCGCGTGCAGCGCCTTCGAGATCGAATTCAAGGTTCACAGGCCGCGTCATTGCCTGCATCACCGCTTCTGCCGCGCATTGCGGCATCAGTGCGCGGCCGAGATTCGTGTGAAGGACGGTACCAGTAAGGTTGTAGACCGATTTGAGTGAAGGCCGCGTGTCGTGTGCGAGCTGTGCCGCGCACATGTCGAGGAAAACTTCGAGGTCGAACACGTTTGACCCCGTTGCGTCTGCCAATACGCTGCGCCGGGCATCCAGTTGCGCCCGCAGGATCTGAATCACGTGCGGCCTTCCGTATTGGCCGATCAGTGCGTCAACGCGTGAGTCGTTGAGGAGCTTGTCGATCGAAGGGAGCGCGCGACGCGCGGCAGAGCTGGTGCTCAGCACGGCGGTGCGGGAAGAGCAGTGAGGACGAATGCGCATGCCGAGAAGGCGCGCGATTGAACCGGCATAAACGGATTCGCAAGGCCGAGCGTAAGGCCGGCTAGTTTAGCCTAAACTGTCTGCGCGACGCATCGCGCTTGCCATCGCCCCACGGCGAACGCGACAAAAAAGCCGCGCGTTGCGCGGCCTTTTTTACGAGCTCGGGTTACTCGAAAAGTCGCTCCGGCAGTGGCAGTCCGGCGATTTCCTCGGCCGTGAGGCGTCGCTTCGGCTCCACGCCATAGCGCTCCAGCACGTGCGCGAGCTGACGTGCGTGCTGAGCCGAATGCCACGTCGAACGTTCGAGTACAGCGTGCATCGGCTGGGGCCCGTAGAACGTCGGAAGTGCTCGCGTACACGACTTGTCGTCGAGCCCCGCCCACCATTTTTCCAAACGGGCGGTGACCTCATCCCCGTAACGCGCGATGTCCGTGCCCGTCATGAACGTGCCGTCCTTCGGCGGCACATTCGCAAGCTGGATCGCATATTCCACGCCGTCGGTCACGGTTTCGAGAAACGCTTCGCCGATGCGGAACACATGGTGCGCGAGAAGGCGAATCGCGCGATCGCGATTTGGGATTACGCGTTCGTTGATTTTGTCGTCGGGTATCTGGCGGACGAGTCCTTGCGCAACACGCAGGACGTTGATCCACTTTACGATGAGCTCATCAGGTGGAAGCGGCGTGTGGCCCGTGCCCTGAAGACCGACAAACTCTGCAACGTCTTCGAGATTCTGGCCGAAGACGTAGCTCTCGCCTTTTGAAACCACGGGGACGTTGCGCACGCCGAGCTTGAGCAGACGCTCGCGGCCGCCAGCGTCGTTGAGCACGTCGACGATATCGTAGTCGATGCCTTTACGCGAAAGAAACTCTTTCGCCCGGAGACAGCTGCTTCAGCCAGGCTGCGTGAAAAGCGTGAATCTGTCGGTGATCGCGTTCATAAATTCATCCTGCGGGTGAGGTGAGCTCGGAGGCTACTCCTCGCTTTGTTCGGGCGTCAAGGCAACGCACCCGATCAGATCGAACCGGGCGTTACCGAACCGGGTGGGCATGCAGCAGGCGCCGCGCTCGGCACTTCGGACCGCGCGGATTCGATGATGCCGCCGCCCAGGCACACGCGGCTTTCGTACACCACCACGGACTGCCCAGGGGTCACGGCCCACTGCGCTTCCGCGAACTCGACGGTGCAGCCGTCAGCATCGACCGACACGAGTGTGCACGGCGCATCTTTCTGTCTGTAGCGCGTCTTCGCGCCATACACCCAGTGGCATGGCGGCCGGGTGCCGCTGACCCAGCTCAACTTCATTGCAGTCAGCCGGCTCGAGTAAAGCGCGCGATTCTCGCGCCCCTGCACGACGAGGAGGCGGTTGCGTTTCAGATCCTTGTCGACGACATACCATGCATCGCCATCGCCATTGACCTGCCCGCCGATCCGTAAGCCCTGGCGCTGTCCCAGCGTGTAGAACATGAGTCCCATGTGTTCCCCGACGAGTCGGCCGTCGAGCGAATAGATATGCCCCGGGTCGGCGGGGAGGTAACGGTTCAGAAACTCGCGGAACGGGCGCTCGCCGATGAAACAGATCCCCGTCGAGTCCTTCTTGTCGTGATTGGGGAGCGCTGCGCGCCTGGCGATTTCCCGCACCTCGCGCTTATATAAAGCACCGATGGGAAAGATCGTTTTTGCAAGCTGTTGCTGATCGAGTCTGTAGAGGAAATAGCTTTGATCTTTCGAGCCGTCTTCCGCTTTGAGTAGCTGATGCAGGCCGTCGACTTCGCGCAACTGCGCATAGTGACCGGTTGCAATGTAGTCAGCACCGAGCGTTAGCGCATGATCGAGAAAGGCGCGAAACTTGATCTCTGCATTGCAGAGGACATCGGGGTTCGGAGTGCGGCCCGCCTGATATTCGGCGAGGAACTCGGTGAATACCCTGTCTTTGTACTCCGCGGAGAAATTTACCGCCTCGATTTCTATATCGAGGGCAGTGGCGGCGGCGACAGCGTCAATGAGATCCGTGCGGGAGCTGCAGTAATCATCAGTGTCATCGTCCTCCCAATTCTTCATGAAGAGCCCGATGACATCATGTCCCGCTTCCTTGAGCAGGAGAGCGGCCACCGATGAGTCGACGCCCCCGGACATACCGACGACGATGCGTTTGCGTGGTTTTATGGCGATGACGAGTGGGGATCTACAGTCGGCGGTGGGGAGCCCCACCTGCTGACGCCGGTTATTCTAGCTCGCGCGACCGAGCAAGAGATTCAGACTCATCGGCGGCGCCGCACGCGGAGCACGTGAGGCTGCGCCAGATTGCCGGTGTCCGCCTCCCGCCACTCGCCAGGTGCGAGGCCGCCGAGATTCCACACACCGACGGCGTATCGTATAAGCCGCAACGTCGGCAATCCGACCGCGGCCGTCATGTGCCGGACCTGCCGGTTCTTACCTTCTGACAAGTGAAGTTCGATCCAGGCGGTAGGAATTTCGCGCCGGACTCGAATGGGAGGCGTTCGCGGCCAGAGCCACGACGGCTCTTCAACGGCGCAGGCCTGTGCAGGCCGCGATGTATAGCCGGCCAGTGCAACGCCTCTGCCAAGCAGTGCGAGCGCATGCTCCGTCACGTGACCCTCGACCTGCGCGTAATACGTTTTAACGAGCTTGTCGCGCGGATCGCTGATTATCTTTTGCAGCCTGCCGTCAGCCGTCAGCACGACCAATCCCTCGCTGTCTGCGTCGAGCCGCCCTGCCGGGTAGACATCGCGTTGAGGCAGGAAATCGCGCAGCGTTGCACGACCGCCGTCAGCGCTGAATTGGCAGATGACGCCGAAGGGCTTGTTCAGGAGAACGACGGTCGCTGGCCCGGCCGATGGATCACTCACAGTTGTATCTCCACATCCCGCTCAGGAAGGTCGGCGCGCGTATCTGACGCACCTGCCGACCGGCAGCAAGGCGCGGTCCCGACCAGCCAATTTAAAATCTAGAGGTCAAACGGTATAATTTGCGCTTTCCGCGGCCTTCCTCTCTGCTCGCGGCCCGCGCCGAAGTTTCGGTGCTGCGTCAGAGCGCCCGTTAGACCGCCCCGACCGGCACACCGCCCCAACACCCTCGAACGGACAAGGACAATCATGACTGAACGACTCGATCTTCTGAAGATCGCGCAGGAAGAACAGAGCGGTGACCTCTTCAAGCTGCTTGACACCATATACAAGCGGTCGAAAGTGCAACCCAGCGGGATTTCCGACGCGGTCATCTGGGAAGGCGGAAGCGCCTCGGGCAACGTGAAGCCCGTAGCTCACGCATTTACCGACATGTTCGCGCTGAACGGCACCATCATGGCGCTCGACGTTCTGGGTCTGCCTTTCCTCGCGGTGCCGATGATGGCGCAGTACCGCCACGATACGAAGCTTGCTTCGCTGGACTGGTTCGGCAAGCTCGACGCGACCGCGATCAAGTGGTCGACCGCCGGTGACGCAATGGTCAACGACAACGGCAAGAAAGTCGTCGTGATGGGTAAGTCGGCAAACGCGCCGCTGCGCACCGCCGCCGGCGTCTACTGCAACGTGAGGCCGTACGGCGGCATCACGAACGTGCGCTTCATGCCCGGTCTTCCTTATTCTCAGGACAACAAGAAATTCAAGGTCGAGCGCGAGACCGGAAACATCCACTCCGAGATGAACACGCCCGGCATTCGCATGGCCTATGCCGCGCGGTTGTTCCTGAAGCTGGTGAACGATACGGGGCACATCGGGCGCATTGCGACAAAGCCTACGCAGGCAAAGGAAGATGCGGTAAACGCTGGCATCATGCGCTGGCTGCTCCAGGGCACGAAGTTCAAGCTAGGACGCAAGTATGTGGTCGACGCCTACCAAGAGCACCGTGAAAACGTCGACGCGATCGTCTCGTTGCTGCCGAAAGACTTCAAAGCGGGCATGGAAAGCTGGGGCGGCGAAGTTCACGAGCACATCTCGGATACGAACTTCGGTCTGCTGCTGCACGACATGATCAACCAGCGTCCGGCAATCATCTATGCGACCGACCTTGATGGCGATCGCCTGACCGACCTCATGGCGGATGCGCCCGACGTGCTGCGCGCGTGGGGGCAGCTCGTGCTTGACCACGTCAAGGCCGGCACCGATATGAAGAAGGTGTGGAAGGACATGGGCTTCACCATGACCAATGGCAAGGACATGACAAGCGTCATGTACCGTATTCATGGCGCGCCTATTTTCGAGCAGACGCTCGGTTCTGCTGATGCGATGCTGCTTCGCCTGCTGGACGGCGACGAGACGGTTGGCGGTGAGAAGCAGCCGTACGACCCGCGCATTCACTTCGTGCTGATCAACGAAGCTTACAAGGCCGCGAATCCGGGGAACACTCAGCTTGCCGGCTGGCTCGATGCGCAGCTTCAGACGTTCGACAAGATTTACAGCAGTCAGCGCCCGCGCTACCTCGACGGCTACAGCAAACTGAAGGACGCGATCAAACCGTGGGGCATGAAATAACGTCAGGCGCGCAGCGCGGCGAGCGTACAGGAAAAGAGATTACGGAGAGAAACCTGGGTTTCCTTCTCTTCGTCTGACACCGAGGCCCGGGCGCAGAGCCCGAGCGCTGCGATCGAATCCTCCTCCCCAAAGCAAAGCCCACTCGGACGTAAGGCCAGTGGGCTTTTTTAGTCTGTGCTCAAGGCCGGGGGGCTCCGGCGTGGCGGTCTGCTAGACGGCCTGAATATTTGACGCTTGCTTACCCTTCGGGCCTTGCGTCACCTCGAAGGATACTTTTTGGCCTTCCTTCAGCGTTTTGAAACCGCCCATCTGGATGGCCGAGAAGTGTGCGAAGAGGTCTTCACTACCGTCATCCGGGGTGATGAAGCCATAGCCTTTCGCATCGTTGAACCATTTCACAGTACCGGTTGCCATACACGTTCCTTTGCTGCGAAAAAACGGGCCGCCAAGCCCGCCATTTGTCTGGATTTCAAGCGTCGCATCCAACGTTGAATTCAACGTCTTCCACTGCGAAAACCTGAAGCCAAACACCCGATTGCTTTCTAGGCTATCTCAAAGTGGAAGTCAAGTATACTCAGGTGAGGTAGGTGGCAAATCTACTTGATTTCTCCGCGATAACGTCCAAAATAGTCAGCGAAGGTCGGGATTAAACGTTCTACGGGTATGGCGACGAGGCAACGTGAAGATACCGTCCTGGAGGCAAAGAAAAGCCGTACCAAGCCTCCGTCGATGTTCAAGGTTCTGATACTGAACGACGACTACACGCCGATGGACTTCGTAGTACTGGTTCTGCAGAAGATCTTCGCGCTCAGCCGCGAGCAGGCAACTCAGGTCATGCTTAAGGTGCACCGGGAAGGAATGGGGGTGTGCGGGGTTTACCCCAAAGACGTGGCTGCAACCAAAGTAGAGCAGGTACGGTCTTATGCAAAGCAGCACCAGCATCCGTTACAGTGTGTAATGGAAGAAAACTGAAGGCACGCCAGACACATGATCGCTCAGGAACTGGAAGTCAGCCTGCACATGGCATTCATGGAAGCCCGCCAGAAGCGCCATGAATTCATTACGGTTGAGCATCTCCTGCTTGCACTGCTCGATAATCCCTCCGCGTCGGAAGTGCTGCGCGCATGCGCGGCGGACATAGACGACCTGCGGAAGCTTCTCTCCGACTTTGTTACCGAGCACACCCCGATACTGGCGGGGGATGATGTCGACACGCAGCCCACGCTCGGCTTCCAGCGCGTGATTCAGCGCGCCATCCTGCACGTACAGTCATCGGGCAAGAAAGAGGTCACCGGGGCAAATGTCCTCGTTGCGATCTTCGGCGAGAAGGATTCGCACGCCGTCTATTTCCTGCATCAGAAAGGCGTGACCCGCCTCGACGTGGTCAATTTTATTTCGCACGGCATCAGCAAGGTGCCTCAGGCGCAGCAGGCGAAGACAGAGAGTGATTCCGAAACGGAGCACGAAGCTCAGCCGGGCGGGGCACTCGAGAACTACACGCTGAACCTGAACGCGCTCGCGCTTTCCGGCAAAATCGATCCGCTCATTGGCCGCGACAAAGAGCTCGAACGCGTGGTGCAGACGCTGTGCCGCCGCCGCAAGAATAATCCGCTGCTCGTGGGCGAAGCCGGTGTTGGCAAAACCGCCATTGCGGAAGGTCTTGCCCGCCGCATCGTCGAAGGCGACGTCCCGGATATCCTCAAGAAGAGCAACGTCTACTCGCTCGATATGGGCGCGCTGCTCGCCGGCACGAAATATCGCGGTGATTTTGAGCAGCGCCTGAAGTCAGTGCTCAAGCAACTGCTCGACAATCCGCATGCGATCCTTTTTATCGACGAGATTCACACGCTCATCGGCGCGGGCGCTGCTTCGGGCGGAACTCTGGACGCTTCGAACCTGCTAAAGCCGGCCCTCTCCACGGGCCAGCTGAAGTGCATCGGCGCAACGACTTATCAGGAATATCGCGGCGTCTTCGAGAAAGATCACGCGCTGTCGCGGCGGTTCCAGAAAGTCGACGTGATCGAGCCCACTGTCGCCGAGACGGTGCTCATTCTCAAAGGCCTCAAGTCACGCTTCGAGTCCCACCATGGCGTCAAGTACCAGCCCTCAGCGCTAACTGCGGCGGCCGAGCTTTCGGCCCGCTTTATCAACGACCGTCACTTGCCGGATAAGGCGATCGACGTCATCGACGAGGCCGGAGCGGCACAGAAAATCCTGCCAAAGTCGAAGCAGAAGCGTGTGATCAGCAAACACGAGATCGAAGAGATCATCGCGAAGATCACGCGTATTCCAGCACAAACCGTCTCGTCCGACGACCGCAGCGCATTGAAAAACCTCGACCGTGATCTGAAGACCACCGTCTTCGGTCAGGACAAGGCGATCGACGCTCTTGCCGCCGCCATCAAGATGGCGCGCAGCGGCCTCGGTAACCCGCAAAAGCCGATCGGGTCTTTCCTCTTCAGCGGCCCCACAGGCGTCGGAAAAACAGAGGTCGCACGCCAGCTCGCTTACACCATGGGTGTGGAGCTGATCCGTTTCGATATGTCGGAGTATATGGAGCGTCACGCGGTGTCGCGGCTTATCGGCGCGCCTCCAGGATATGTCGGCTTCGATCAGGGCGGATTACTCACCGAGCAGGTCACCAAGCATCCGTATTCTGTCCTTCTCCTCGACGAGATCGAGAAAGCGCATCCCGACGTCTTCAACATCATGCTGCAGGTGATGGATCACGGCACACTCACGGACAACAACGGGCGCAAAGCTGATTTTCGCAATGTTGCGATCATCATGACAACCAACGCCGGTGCGTCGGAACTTTCGAAAACGTCGATGGGCTTTACCCAAAGCAAGCAGTCGGGCGACGAGATGGGCGAAATCAAGCGCCTGTTTACTCCGGAATTCCGCAACCGGCTCGATGCGATCATCTCCTTTCAGGCATTGGATCGGGAGATCATCCTGCGCGTGGTCGACAAATTTCTCATGCAGCTCGAAGATCA
>JBKJPI010000544.1:0-3408 GCA_046595235.1 Burkholderiales bacterium
ATCACGCCCTGGCACCACGCTCATGTCGTCTGCAATGCCGCGATTGACGATGACGACCTTCTGCGGCGGGCGCTTCGCGAGCGCGATCGCTTCGTCGACGAGTGGCTTGTACAGAATTGCGCGGCCTCCGCGCATGCCCGCGTCCGACGTAAAGATAACCTTCGGCGTCGCATCGTCGATTCGGCTCGCTAGGCTTGCTGCTGCGAAGCCGCCGAAGACGACCGAGTGCACGGCACCGATACGCACGCACGCGAACATCGCGAAGACCGCTTCGGGGATCATCGGCATGTAGATAAGAACGCGATCGCCCTTGCCCACACCCTGCGCCTTCAGGATCGCCGCGCAGCGGTTCACCTCCGCGTGGAGGTCGCTGAAGGTGTAACTGAGCTCCTGCCCTGTTTCCGTCGAGATGTAGACGAGCGCTTTCTGTTCCCCGCGCTGTTCGAGATGCCGGTCGATCGCGTTGAAGCAAAGGTTGGTGCGGCCGCCCACGAACCAGCGCGCGAACGGGGGGCGGCTGTAATCGAGCACCGCATCGAAAGGGCGCTCCCAGTAAATGAGGTTCGCCTCTTCGCGCCAGAACGCTTCGCGCTCGTCGAGAGAACGGCGATGAAATTCCTGGTATGTCCCCATTACTGAAGCGCCACCACGGCGCGTCCGCGCGCCTCGCCCCTGATCAACTTGTCGAAATGGCCCGGCAGGTCACTCAGGCTGATCGTGTATGCGATGCGGTCGAGGTACCGCGGCTTCAAATCGCTCGCGAGACGTGCCCACACCTTACGGCGCAGCGTCATCGGCGTCGTTGCAGAGTTCACCCCGATCAGCCGAATCCCGCGCAATATGAAGGGCAGCACCGTGGTAGCGAGCTCGATTCCGCCCGCATTGCCGAAGCTCGCGATGAGCCCCTCTGCACCGGTGGTGCGAGTCAGCCAAGCGAGCTGCGGGCCGCCGACCGAATCGAACGCCGCCGCCCACAGTGCTTTCTCGACAGGCCTTTTACCGAGATCGAGCGATTGACGCGATAGAACCTCGCCGGCGCCGAGACTCTTCAGGAACGCATGCTCGTCTTCTTTACCGGTCACCGCAGTGACTGCGTAGCCGTTTTTCGCAAGCATGTCGATCGCAAGCGTCGCCACCCCCCCGGTTGCACCATTGACGAGCACCTTGCCGTTTGCAGGTGCGAGACCGTTGAGCTCGAGCAGCTCGACCGCGAGGCCTGCGGTGTAGCCCGCGGTGCCCAAAGCCATGGCTTCATGCAGGGTGAGCCCGCCCGGCAGGGGCACAATCCAGTCCGCGGGAACACGGCAATACTCCGCGTATCCGCCGTTATGCGCGACCCCCATGTCGTAGCTGGTACAGATGACTTCGTCACCGACTTTCACGCGGGCATCTGACGAAGACACCACCGTTCCTGCTGCGTCGATACCGCCGACGAGCGGATAGCTGCGGATGATCTTGCCACCGGTGCCGCTCGCGGCGAGTGCGTCCTTGTAGTTGACGCTCGAAAAGGCCGTGCGGAACACGATCTCGCCTGGAGAGAGATCGTCGAGTCCGACGTCTTCCACGCGGCCCGCGACCGTGTCGTTCTCGTTGTAAATCCTATACGCTTTGAACCGCTCCACGCGCGCTCCCTTGGACCTGAATAGGCTATTTACCCGCGGAACCGGAGCGAGCGCAAGCGAACCTAAGGAAAGGAGGTATCGGAGGGAAACCTTGGTTGCCCTCCGACTCGTTCAGTCGGCATCTGCCGTAGGCGACGCCTACGGCAAGTGCGGTTGCGAAAGATAGTCGCGGGTCTGCATCTCGGTCAGGCGGCTGACGAGACGCTCGTTGAGGGACGCGTTGAGATTGCCCTGAAACTTGTCGCCGACGTCTGCCGGGATCACCAGCCCTTCCGGCGGCGCAGCCGCTGAAATCATGAGCTTCACGCGACGATCGTAGAACTCATCGACGAGCCACACGAAGCGCCGCAGCATGTCAGCATCACCGGCGCCGAAGCGCGGCACGTCAGAGATGAGGACGGTGTGATAACGCCGCGCGAGCTCGATGTAATCCGCCTTGCCTCGCGGACCATCACACAGCTCGCGAAAATCGAACCAGACCACGCCGCGTGCCTCACGGCGCGTGCAAATGGTTCGCCCTTCGATCTCAAGCTCCGCGGAATCGGCCGCTTCGTGTCTGCCGATGCTCATGAACGCCTGCTCGAGCGCTGCATCCGCGCCCTGCTCTACGTGGTACGTCCCTGCCTTCTCCAGCTCCCGCAGTCGGTAGTCGGTCCCCGCATCGACGTTAATCGTCTCGAGGTTCTGTTTGATCAGCTCGATCGCCGGAAGAAACTGATGGCGCTGCAGTCCGTGCAGGTAAAGATCGTCAGGGCGGAAGTTCGAGGTGGTAACCATCACCACCCCCTGCTCGAAGAGACTCTCGATGAGCCGCTTCATCATCATCGCATCCGTAATGTCGGTGATGTGAAACTCGTCGAGGCAGAGAAGCCGCGCTTCCTTCGCAAGATCCCGCGCGATGAGCTGCAGCGGATCCGCCTGTCCCTGGAGCTTATGCAGCTCGTGATGGATCTCCTGCATGAAGCGATGGAAATGGATACGCCGCTTGCGCTCTACGGGTGCGCAGTTGAAGAAGCTGTCCATGAGAAAGCTTTTACCGCGGCCGACGCCACCCCAGAGATACAGCCCGCGCACCACACGTTTGCGCGCGAGCAGCCGGATGAGAGAAGCTTCGAGCCGCTCGAGCCCGATGAGATCGTCGTAAAGCCGTTCGAAATGTTCGACCGCCGTTAACTGGGCGCCGTCGAGGCTGAAGCCGTGCTCCTGCGCGTGCTGACCGACCCATTCGCGAAAGTCCGCGCTGTCGCGCGGCAATGCGAAGTGACCGTAACGGGTTTCAGCCACGTGCCGCGCCGCTCATCGGCGAGCTCAGAAATTCAGCGTGCGATTGTCGACGGCGAGCGCCGCTTCCTTCATCGCTTCAGAAAGCGACGGATGGGCGTGGCAGATGAGCGCGATGTCTTCTGCCGATGCGCCGAATTCCATGGCGACCACGGCCTCTGCAATGAGCTCTGAGGCCATCGGGCCGATCAGGTGAACGCCGAGGATGCGGTCGGATTGAGCATCCGCAATGATCTTGGCAAAGCCTGTGGTGTCGCCCAGCGCGCGCGCGCGGCCATTGGCCAGGAAGGGAAAAGTGCCTGCTTTATAGGCCCGGCCAGCCGTCTTCAACTGCTCTTCGGTCTGGCCAACCCAGGCAATCTCGGGATGGGTGTAAATCACCCAGGGAATGGTGTTGAAGTTGACATGACCGTGCTGGCCAGCGATGCGCTCGGCGACAGCCACACCTTCTTCTTCGGCTTTATGGGCAAGCATGGGCCCACGCACGACGTCGCCGACCGCCCAT
>JBKJPI010000003.1:0-2690 GCA_046595235.1 Burkholderiales bacterium
ATCGCCACCATCGTTCCGTCCGCGTTGCTGATCGTCGTCTGCCACACTGAAGTCGTGCGTCCGACGTGCAGCGGCAAGCTGGCTGCTGAAAGGACCGGCCCGACGCCGGCTGAGAAGAAATTCGTTTTGGATTCGATCGTGCCGCCGCGATAACCGGGCGGCCGGTGCGCCACCGCACCCACGGCGCCAAGCACATCAGCGAACGCCATAATCGCGCCGCCATTCACACGACCGTTCACGTTCATGTGCAGCGGCTTGATCGCCATCTCACCGGTGACTTTCTTTCGCGTGAGCGACGTCACGCGAACGCCGAGCGCCTTCGGCATTCCGCCTTTGAGCACCGGCGTCGCTTCAGGCAACAGATTCGAGGGATCAGGCTTCAATGCGGCTTTGCCGCTCTTCTTTTTAGCTTGTGCCATACGGATGCTCCGAAGAATTCCGGATCAAGCCCGGAATGACGACCTAAAACCGAAGGAAGATACCGGACTCCGGCGCGCCTAGAGCAAGCCGCTACCGCATACAGGCGAAACCGGTGTCGTGCGCCACGGGGTCACCACGTCCTTCGACTCCGCTATCGCTGCGCTCCCGATGACCGGAGACCGGCTCCCCGCGATAAGCCGTCTAACCGAAGGAGGGGGAGGTTACGGAGGGGAACCTTCGGTTCTCCTCCGTTCGTGTACGGATGATGCTGCCTGCTTGCGCTTTAGCGCAAGTAGGCCTCTGCCGCATAGCGGCGCATCATCCTGTGAGTGTTGAAGTAACACGCGAGCTTGCTGATCGCCTGCTTCATCATCCACGTCCAGCGTCCGCGATCGTTGTAATACAGCGGAAGCACCACGTTCTCGAGCTTGTCGTAGAGCGGGCTCGCATCGCTGCTATTGCTGATCGACCAGCCTGTGACGCCTTCGATACAGCCTTCGACCCACCATCCGTCGAGCATGCTTAGATTGAGCAGTCCGTTGACCGCGGCTTTCATGCCGCTCGTACCTGAAGCTTCGAGAGGCGGAATCGGCGTGTTCAGCCACACGTCCGCGCCGGCGATCAGCACCTTGGCGATGTCCATGTCGTAGTTCTTAAGAAACGCGACCGGCAAGCGGCCTGCAAGTGTTCCCATCGCCTTATGAATGGCCTGCAGGCTCTCTTTACCCGCCGCGTCCGCCGGGTGCGCTTTACCCGAAAACACGAGCTGAAACGGGTATTTTTCTGCAATCGAGGCAAGTCGCGCGAGATCACTGAACAGGAGATCGGGCCGCTTGTAGCCCGTCATGCGGCGCGCGAAACCTATGATCGGAAGCCTGGGGTCGAGCTCCACCCCGGTTTTCTCCCGCACCATGACGCACAGGTCGACCTTGGCTTTTTCATGCGCCGCCCACAATTCCTCATCGGGGAGGGTATCGGCGCGCGCAAGTACTTCAGGCTCGTGCTCCCACTGCGGATAATGCGTCTTGAAGAGCTCGGCGAACGCCGGGTGCGCCCAGGTGCAGACGTGAACGCCGTTCGTGACAGCGCGAACGTCGAAACCCGGGAACATTTCACGCGCGGTCACCGCGTGCATTTGCGCAACGCCATTCACGTATCCGCTCAGGTTCAGCGCAAGACGGGTCATGTTGAGCCGATCGGCGCCGCCGAAAACCTTCAGCGCCTCAGTCGGCATGAGATCGGTACATACACGCTCAACGAGCTCGTACGAGAACCGGTCGTGACCCGCTTCGACCGGCGTGTGAGTCGTGAACACGCAAAGATCGCGGACGCGATCAGCATCGAAAGACCACTCGCTGACGTCCGTCTGACGCCGCCGCCGCGGAAATCTTTTCAGGAGCTCGATCGTCGCGAAAGCCGCGTGGCCTTCGTTTAGATGGAAAGTCCCGATATCGAAGCTCAAGGCCTCGAGAACGCGGGTGCCGCCGACCCCCAGGAGAAGCTCCTGCTTGAGTCGATAGACCTCATCGCCGCCATAGAGGTGATGGGTGAGGTTGCGGTCGCGATGATCGTTCTGCTCGAGATCGGTGTCGAGGAGCAGCACGGGAACCGAATAGCCGAGAAGCGACTTGTGCACGTACAACCACGGACGCACCCATACATCCCGGTCCTCGATCTTGACGCCGATCATTGCAGCGAGCGGCACCGCCCAGCGCTCGGTGTCCCACGGATCGGGATGCTCGATCTGCCGCCCTTCAGCATCGATCTCCTGCCGGAAGTAACCCGCACGGCTGAGCAGGGAAATGAACACGATCGGAAGCTCGAGGTCGGCGCAGGAGCGCACGGTGTCGCCCGCGAGCACGCCGAGACCGCCGGAGTAGGTGTGGACTTCGACGCGGAGTGCGACCTCCATCGTGAAGTACGCAATATTCGTCTGCGGAAGGAAGGCGCGTAATTCGTTCATGTCATCGGTGAATTTCTGGGAACGAGTCGAGGCGCTTTGGGCGCGCGATTGAGCGAAGTATAGCCGAGCCGCGCCCGTACCCATCGCGGCGGCGGTCGTAAGACTGCGCGTTAAACTGCGACTCGGAGGCGACATGGAAGTTTGGCAAGGGCCGCACGATGATGCATGGGACGAAGCCCAGGACGCGCTCACCTGCGCCGGGCTCACCGACGGCCTCCCCATAATCCCGCCGACTGCGACGCGCGTCGATGCGATGCTCGCCGGCTTCGACCCGCCCCAGACCGTGGCGATTCTTCCGCCTGCGTAC
>JBKJPI010000064.1:0-2821 GCA_046595235.1 Burkholderiales bacterium
GACTGTTTTTCCAGGGATCACCGCCCCGGCGCGCTCGAGCGCGTCCACACACCCGGCCGATATGCGGGCAGGCGCGGCGGCTTCATAGATCGGAGAGCCGAAGCGCGTCGGCATTCCGGCAACGTCGATGATGTCCTTGATGCCGATCGGAACGCCGCGCAGCACTTCATGCGGCTCACCGTGAGCGGCATCGAGCGATTCCGCACGATTGATCGCACGCTCGAGATCGAGGTGCGCCCACGCCCGCACGTCGCGGTCATGTGTTTCTATCGTGCCTGCGAGCGCTCTCGCTATCGAGGCCGCGCTCGAGCGTCGTTCACGGACGCTGGCGGCGATCTCTCGAGCGCCGCTCAAGATTTCCTGATTTCGGCATTGATGAGGTTAGGCGGCGTGCCGCCGGTGAGCGCGGCGACGGCGTTCTTTGCAGCGGTGATCGCCATCGCTCGCCGCGTGTCTTCAGTCGAGCTGCCGACGTGCGGCGTCAGCACCACGTTGTCGAGCTCGAGGAAGCCCGGGTTGAGCCTGGGTTCGTTTTCGAACACGTCGAGACCGGCCGCCCGTATCGTTCCGGTTTTCAGAGCCGCGATCAACGCCGCATCATCGACGACGCCGCCCCGCGTGGAATTGATGAGCACGGCCGTACGCTTCATAAGCGCGAGCTGCGGCGCGCCGATCATGTGGTGCGTCGCAGGCGAATACGGCACCTGGAGAACAACGAAGTCAGACTCGCGCAGAAGCGCTTCGAGGCTCGCGAACGATGTATTCAGCTCGTGCTCGATAGCTTCGCTTACGCGCTTGCGATTGTGATACATGACACGCATGTCGAAGCCTCTCGCGCGCTTTGCAATCGCCTGGCCGATGCGTCCCATGCCGACGATACCGAGCGTTGCGTGGTGAACGTCGGTCCCGAGCCATTGCTTGAGGCGCCAGCCGGTCCAGTCACCTTGCCGTATATAACGCTCGACCTCGGTCACACGGCGCGCCGCACCCAGAATCAGCGTCCACGCAAGATCGGCAGTGCTGTCGTCGAGAACGCCTGGCGTGTTCGTTGCCATGATTCCCCGCGCGGTGCATGCAGGGACGTCGATATTGTTGTATCCGACTGCAATGTTCGAGACCACCTTCAAACGCGGCGCGGCTGCGATGACCGCTGCGTCGATTCGATCGGTAAGGCTGCAGATGACGGCGTCTTTGTCGTGCATACGTTCGCAGAGCGCGCCAGGCGTGAGCGCTGCATCGTCCTGGTTCGAATCCACGTCGCAATGCCCGCTCAGGAACTGCAACGTTTCGTCGAATACTTCACGGGTGACTAATACTCTGGGTCGCATAGCGGGCCGCTTTAAGAAAGATGGTGAACAGGGGTCCGACCCAACGGTCAGACCCCTATTGTTGCCAGATATTACGACAGCGCGTCTCACGTATAAACAGTGCGCCGGCGAGCCCGACGGCGGCAAAGGCCGCGAACACCGACAGCGCCGCGGCGTAGTTTCCGCCCGCGTGAATCCCTTCACCGGCCGTCGTGTCGAGTATCCAGCCCACCAGCGGTTGCAATATCCCGGCAGCGGTGAAGCCCCCGACGTTTGCCACGCTCGTCGCCATGCCGGCGTATGCCGGCGCGTTCACTTCCTTCGCGCACGCCCACGACAGCGAAAATCCGCTGACGATGATGCCCATGGCGATCGCGAGAGGATAAGTCCATCCCTGTGGCACGCCGACCAGCCACAAGGCCCAGCACGACAGATAGCCGGCCGCTGCGCACAAAATCAATGGACGGCGCCGCTGGAGCTTGTCCGAGAGCCAGCCGACGAGCGCTGTCGCGCACGCATAGCCCCCGAGCATCGCGCTCGTGTGGTTGCTCGCAGTCATCGGCGTCATGCCGTACGCGTTGACCAGGAACGGCACCGCCCACAGTCCGATGAAGCTCATGTTGACGCCCGAGAGTCCGAAGTTCACCCAGAAAGCCGGCCACGTGGCTCTATTACGTAGCACCACCAGGAGCCCGTGCGCCCAGTGCTTCGCGTCAGCCGGGCGGGGCGGCACATCCCCGGGAGTGTCGCGCATCTTCCACAGCGTCAGTACAGCCAGCGTGATCGACATGAAGCCGATCACGAGAAAGACGGTGCGCCATGACAGCACGGTAATCAGCCACGCGAGGGGCGCCGTGGCCGCAAAGGCGCCGAGGATTCCAACCACGTTCGCAAGGCCGGTCGCGGTCGCGAAGCGACGCTCGTCGAACCAGTTTGCGTTGAGCTTCATGACGCAAATAAAGGCGACCGACACACCCAGCCCCGCCAGCGTGCGCCCCACCGCCGCGCCGCCGAGCGTTTGCGCCATGGCAAATATGATCGATCCGACCCCTGCGACGAACCCGCCGGCTGCCAGCGCCATTCGAGGACCCAGCGTATCCGCCAGGACGCCGCTCGGCAGTTGCATCACGGCATAAACGTAGAAATATGTTGCCGCGAGCGCACCCAGCGCCGCTCCCGTCACGTTGAACGTGGCCGTGAGCTCGCCGGCAATGGCCGCCGGCGCGACGCGATGGAAGAACGACAGCCAGAACGCCGCTGCGCCGAGCGCTAATACAATCCAGCGCAGACGCGAAGGGCTCATTCGGGTTGAGCGAGCCTCATCTCGTGCGAGGCTCGGGTGAAGCGCCAGGCAGCGTATTTACTTGTAGAGAACCTGCGGCAGCCAGAGGCCGATGCCGGGGAAAACGTAGAGCAGAATCAGCGCGACCACCTGAATCATCATGAAAGGCATCATGCCCGCGAAGATCTGGTTCAGCGTGACATGCGGGGGCGCCACACCTTTCAGATAGAAC
>JBKJPI010000366.1:0-3588 GCA_046595235.1 Burkholderiales bacterium
CTCGAAGATTGCGACCCGCTCTCATATCCGGTCGACGCACGCTCGTTCGCGGCGCTGGAAGCATGCGATCTGAGCTCGCTGCGCGTCGCGTACACCGAAGACTTCGGCGTATCGCCCGTCGATCAGCCGATCCGCAAAGTATTTCAGGAGCGGATCGGAGCGATGCGTCACTTCTTCAAATCGTGCGACCCGCTCGACATCGACTTTCTTAGCGATTCGGACGACTGCTTCGACGTGATCCGCGCGCTCAACTATGCCGCGCGTTACCGTGAGCCGTACGAAAAGGACCCGCAATCTCTCGGACCCAATGTGCGCGCAAATTACGAGATCGCCGCGCGCATGTCACTCGCGGACGTCGCCTCGGCCCACACCGATCAGACGCGCATGTTCCGGCGCTTCCAGCAGCTTTTCCGGGACTACGATCTCGTCCTCGCACCGACGACACCCGTGTCGCCGTTCCCGTGGTCGCAGCTTTATCTTGCAGAGATGGACGGTAAACCGCTTCGCAACTATTACCACTGGCTCTCGCTCACCTACGTCGTCACGCTGCTCACCAATCCTGCGAACTCCATTCCATGCGGCGTCGATCACAAAGGCATGCCGTTCGGCTTGCAGGTCGTCGGACGCTTCAGGAGCGATCGCGAGGTGCTCAATGCAAGTCACGCAATGGAGCAGGCGTTCGCCGCGGTTCCTGCGCTGCGGCGTCCGGTCCCGGATCTCACGCGCCTCATGCAGCCGACACCCGCGCTCAAATCGATCGTGACCCACCCGCCGAAGGCAGGAACGCCGATGGCGGCGACCCCGGACGGCTGACTTGGCGAGTTTCTACGCGACGTAACGCGGGATCTCGTCGAAGCTCTCGAACAGTACGTCCGGCTTGCGCGCCATCAGCGACGCAGGCGTCGCATAGCCCCAGCTGACCGCGGCGCAATCCAGGCGTTCGGCCTGCGCGGCTTCGATGTCGCGCACTTCGTCACCGATACAGAGCACCCCTTCGCGGGCAACGCCGCTTTTCCTGAGAAGCGCGCGCAGCCGCGATCTCTTGCCGAGCAGCGGGACGCCGCATTCGTAATAGTCGATGAGAGCGGCATTGTCGAAACCGAGGACCGCACGCACGTTGCCCAGCGCGTTCGAGCTCACCACCGCCAGTTTCACACCGCGGTGCCGGAGCCCGCGCAGCGTATCGGCGGCGCCTTCGAAGAGTCGAATGCGCTCGATGTTCGCCGCCATGAGCGCCTTCAAATGCGACGCGACGCGGGGCGCTTTCCATAAGGGAAGACCGACATGCCTGAGGATCGAGCGCGTGTCGGAAGCCCTCAGCGCTTCGAGACTCTCGCGCTCCAGGCGTTTAAAGCCGTGAGCGTCGGCGAGCGTATCGAAGACTTCGAGAACGAACGGAAAGGAATCGGCGAGGGTGCCGTCGAAGTCGAAGGCGACCAGCCGGTATCGCGGCGCGTCGGAAGACGGGGGCGCAGGCATGGCAGGGATAACGTTCAACGTCCGAGCGTGACGGCCGCCAAACCAAAGGATCGTCCGGCCCCGCAATTGCTCTCGCCGCCCACATGGGAAAACTCAGTGACGGCTAGACCGAAGAAGCAGGAGCCATGGGGCACGCGGTACCGGAAGTTAACCGCAACCGCGATCACCGGCTCAGTACGCCGCACAAGCCTGCATTCCAGGCGGCCCGTGTGGCAGAAGCTGTTGCCGCCGCTCGTCATCATGCTCGCGCTTTTTCTGACCTGGCGCTTTACGCCGCTGGCGGAGTGGCTGACGGCGCAGCACATCATCGAATGGGCGCGCCAGATCGGCCGATTGAGCTGGTCGCCGGTGCTCGTCATCAGCGCGTACGTCGCTGCGGCATTCGTCATGTTTCCGCGTCCCCTCCTCACACTGTTCTCGATCATCGCATACGGTCCCTGGCTGGGTTTCACCATCAGCATGATCGGTATTATCAGCTCGGCGGCGGCCGTGTATTTCGCCGGCCGGGCGCTGCCGAAAAGCACACTCTTCAGTCTCGGCGGCAAAAAGCTCGAGGCGGTCGGCGAGACCTTGCGCAAGCATGGTGCGCTCGCAGCACTTGCAGTGAGCATCGTGCCGGTGGCACCTTTTCCGCTGGTTGGAATGACAGCCGGAGCGGCCGGCATCAAGCTCTGGCAGTTCCTCGCCGGTGTCACGATCGGCATGATGCCCGGAACGATCGCTACCACGCTTTTTACCGACCAGGTGCTGGCCGCGCTTGAAGGCGAGAGGGAAGTGAACTACTGGATCGTCGCAGCCGTATTGGTTGCGTTTGCAGTGGTCATGTTCTTCATGAAGCGCTGGCTCACCAGGGTGCATCGCTGATTCCGTCCAGGACGTTTGAACTTGACGGGCGGTGCTGGTAGTTTCAGGTGTCACCGGAAAAACAAAAATAAAGGGAGGAGGATGCACGGTGTTACGCATCCGCACGCGTGTCATCGCGGAGCAATGATTTGAGCGACGCTGCCGCAGCTTCTGCGCTCGCGCCTTTTCGCGTTCGCAGCTTTCGGTACCTGTGGCCGGCCGATCTCGCGACGTCGTGGGCGTTCGAGATGGAAACCCTCATCCTCGGATGGTATGTGCTGGTCGAGACCGGATCGGTGTTCCTGCTCGCGCTGTTCGCGTCCCTGCAGTACATCGGCACCCTCGTCGCGCCCTTCATCGGAGTGCTGGCGGACCGTGTGGGCCGGGGCTACGTGCTATCGGCAATGCGCGTTATTTACGCCAGCCTCGCCGCCGTTCTGATGACGTTCGCGCTGCTCGATGTGCTGACACCCGTGCACGTGTTCGTCATCGCAACGCTGACCGGCCTCGTCAGGCCGTCTGACATGGGCATGCGGGTGGCGCTCGTCGGTGACACCATGCCGTCCGGACAACTGATCGGTGCCATGGGTATCGAGCGCACGACCTCGGACTCGGCCCGCATCGCCGGCGCGCTTAGCGGCGCCGGGCTCGTCGCGCTGCTGGGCATCGGTCTCGCGTACGTGTGTGTTGCCGCGCTTTATGCCATAAGCTTTTTGCTGACGCTCAAGGTTGCGCGCATGCGCACGGTGCGCTCGGCGCGAGTGCCCGTACAGAGCACGTCCCCGTGGCGCGAGCTGCAGGACGCGGCCGCGTACGTGCGGCGGACGCCCCATCTCGCCGGGACGATGTGTCTCGCATTCCTCGTGAATCTCACCGCCTATCCGCTCACCAATGGCCTTTTGCCGTACGTAGCAAAAGACATTTACGGCACCGACCAGGCCGGCCTCGGCTACCTCGTGGCGGGCTTTGCGAGCGGCGCGCTGATCGGTTCGCTCGCGCTCAGCAGGCAAGGCCGCGCGCTTCGGGCCGGGCGCATGATGCTCATCTTCTGCGCGGCGTGGTACGTGATGATTCTCGCCTTCGCGCAGGTGGAGACGCGTGGGGTGGGCATCATCGTGCTGATGCTGGTCGGCTGCGCGCAGAGCCTCGGCATGGTGCCCATGGCGGCGCTTCTCCTCCGCCACTCCGACGTGCAGTATCGCGGCCGGTTGATGGGGCTTCGCATGCTGGCCATATACGGCATGCCGGTCGGACTGATGGTTGCGG
>JBKJPI010000469.1:0-5095 GCA_046595235.1 Burkholderiales bacterium
TAAAAACCTACTTTCGGCCGGAACTGCAAAGACCTCGTCGCAAAGTGCAAACCTACTTTGCGCCGGAACCGCAATTTGAACTGAATCGCTGGCAAAGCCAGCCGATTCGAGCTTGAAACCGCTACGAAACAACGATTGGTCTATCTGCCACTGTTTTTTCGTTCCCCTTTCGGCACTTCAGGCGCTGGGCCGCCCCGAGCCTGGAGTTCTAACTTTGCAGTTCCGGCGCAAAGTAGGTTTTCACTTTGCGACGTGCAATTCCCGGCCGAAAGTAGGGGTTCACTTTCGGCCGTGGGTTAATCGAGGCGGATGTTCGCGGCCCGCGCGACCTTGTCCCATTTCGCGATCTCGGCTTTGAGGTAGGCCGAAAACTCCGCCGGCGTGCTGCCCACGATTTCTCCACCCAGCGCTTCGAGCCTTTCGCGCACGTCAGGCAGCCTGAGAATCCGCGTGATCTCCGCGTGCAGCCGGTCGATCGTCGCCTGTGGGGTCCCAGCGCGGGACATGACACCGCCCCATGACTCCGATTCGTATCCACGGACGCCGGCTTCGGCAAGCGTCGGCACGTCTGGAAGCGTCGCAACGCGCTTGGCTGTCCCGACACCGAGCGCTCTCAATCGGCCCGTCTTGATCTGCGGCGCCGCGGCGATGACGGTGGGCATGGTGAGCTGCACGTAGCCGGAGATGGCGTCGGTCATGGCCTGGGCATCGCCTTTATGCGGCACGTGGAGCATTTTCACACCGGCCATCGACTTGAAGAGCTCGAAGGCGAGGTGATTAGACGACCCGTTGCCGCCGCTCGCAAAAACGATATCGTCGGGTCTCGCCTTCGCGAGCGCGATGAGCTCCCTGATGTTCTTCACCGGCAGATACGCGTTGGCGACGATGACCTGCGGGACTTTGGTCGTAAGCGTGACCGGCGCGAAATCCCTGATCGCGTCGTAAGGCAACTTCGCATACACCACCGGGTTGATCGCGTTCGGACCGACGTTGGCCATCAGGAGGGTGTAGCCGTCGGGCGCGGACTTGGCGACATATTCGAGCGCGATGATGCCGTTCGCCCCCGGCCGGTTTTCGATCAGCACCTGCTGTCCCCACGCCTCGGACATCTTCGCGCCGATGATGCGCGCGGTAACATCGGATGCGCCGCCGGGCGGATACGGAATCACGAAACGCACGGGCTTCGCGGGATAACCCTGCGCGCCGGCAACAGCGCACGCCACCGCCATCAACACGCCTGCGACAACCTTCACGCCGGATTTGCGAGACTTCGTGCGATGTGCGTTCACGCTCAATCCACCTTGGCGCCCGACAGCTTCACGAGCTTGCCCCACTTCTCGTGCTCGGCGCGAATGAAGCGCGCCAGCTCCTCGGGCGCGCCGGTCGCAATGTTGAAGCCCTGAGCCGCGATCTTTTCGCGGGTAGCAGGCTCTTTCAGCGCGCGGGTGATCTCGGTATTGAGACGTGCGACCACCTCGCGCGGCATGCCCGCCGGACCGACGATCGCCAGCCAGTTGCCAAGCTCGAAGCCCGGGAAACCGGCTTCGATCATGGTTACCGTATCGGGCAATACAGAATCTCGCGTCGCACTCGTCACCGCGAGCGCGCGCATCTTCCCGGCTTTCACGAAAGGAACGAGCTCGGGCATATTCTGAAACAAAAGCTCGATGTGACCCGCCATCAGATCCACCGCCGCAGGCCCACCGCCCTTGTACGGAATGTGCGTCAGCTCCTTCGCGCCGTGCACGCGCAGCATCTCAGCTGCGAGATGACCCGGCGTTCCCACTCCCGCCGAGCCGTAGTTGAGCTTGCGCGAGCGGGCAAGCGCAACCAGGTCTTTCGGGCCTTTCGCCGGCACCACCGGGTGCGCTGCGAGCAGCAGAGGGATCTCGGCCACCTTGATGATCGGCGTGTAGTCCTTGAGCACGTCGTACCCGAGCTTCGGATACAGCGATGCGTTGATGGTGTGGGTCGCGCTGATGTTGCCGATCGTGTAACCGTCGGGGGCCGCGCGTGCGATCGCTTCCGCACCGATGTTCGCGCCGCCGCCGGGCCGATTGTCGATGATGACGCTCGTGCCCATGAGTTCCGCGATGCGCGCGCCGACGATGCGCGCGAAGATGTCGTTGGAGCCGCCGGGCGGAAACGCGATGATGTAGCGAATCGGCTTCGCCGGGTAGGTCTGCGCGGAAGCCTGCGGGAGTGCGGCGGCGAAGCACGCGAGTAGAGCCGCGCCCGTTACGCAATATGAATGCCTCACGTCATTCCCAATAGTCGGCGCGAGGAACGAGCGAAGAAACCGCCGCGATTCAGTGGTGAGCTGCATCGTCAAGCCGCGGCCTGCTGAAGCATGCCTGCAGACTCCAGCGCCCGGGCGATTTGCTGTCGCGTCGCATCGTCCGGGTGCGTCAATGGCGGCCTTACGGCGGCGGACTTGAGCCTCCCCGCCATCACCATCGCTAGCTTCATCCGCGCGTGTGCGTCGCCGGTCGGCTCGCCCATGCCATACACCGCGTCTTTCAGCGGATTGATCCGCGCCTGAGCCGCCATCGCACGCTTGAGGTCTCCTGCATGAACCGCATCCGTGAGCTCCAGAATCAGCTCCGGGATGAACGAAGCAAAACCGAGCAATCCGCCGTCGACGCCCTGCACCATCGAAGCCAGCAGGTACTCGTCGTGGCACGTGAGCACAGCTTTATCGGGCGCTGCGCCGCGAATCGCTTCAATGTCACGCGCGTATTTGTTCATCTCGCGCGTGCCCACTTTGAAGAGCTTCACCCACGGCAGGCGAGCGAGTCCGGCGAGCGTTTCACACGAATACGTCGCACGCGTCCACGAAGGATAGACGTGCACTGCGAGATCGAGGCCGGTGGCTTCTCCAATGGCCGCGAAGTAATCGATCACGTGCTCGGGACGCATGCCGAAGCGCAGCCAGTGGTGCGGCGGCATGATGTCGAGTCCGGTCGCGCCCGCGGCCTTCTGCATGTCAGCCTGCTCGATGGCTTCCTTGATGCCCTCCGCGCTCACCGCCGAAATCACCGGCAGCTTTCCTTTGACCGCTTCGGCCACGATGCGCGTCGCCTCCGCACGCTCCGCCCACGTCAGGCTGAAAACATCGCCGGTGTGACCGTTGGTCATCAGCGCCGAGATGCCCTTGAACGTCGTCAGCCATTGTGCAAGCCGATGCAACTCGGGCCCGTCGATTGAAAGGTCTTTGTTGAGCGGTAGAACCAGCGCCGGAATGATTCCTTTGTAATTCCAATTGCCGCCCATGTTTCCTCCTGAGGTCTGCTGCGCGCGGGATTCGCGACGCGTTATGGAACGAACGTATGTCTGACTTCGTTCGATCCCCCCATTCTAATCATGTACGCGCCGGGCTTTGAAGACCGCGCCGCTGAGGTCTCGCACCGGGGGCTGCGTTCTGGAATGCCCATCGCCAGAGCCGCCACGCTGTCTATAATGACTCGACCGTTCCAGGGGAGGCCACGCAATGAAACTCCGAATCCTGTCCGCCTTTATCGCGCTCGTCTGCACAGTCGTCGATGCACCTGCGGCTTCCGGCGCAGCAGCGTATCCGGAGCGGCCGATCACCATGATCGTCGCATATCCGGCCGGTGGTGGCACCGATCTCGTCGCACGTGCGCTCGTGCCCTTCATCGAGAGAAACCTTGGAGGCGGCGCGAAGATCCTGGTGCAGAACCGCACCGGTGCGGGCGGTGAGATCGGCTTCACGGCGCTCGCGAATGCGCCTGCCGACGGCTATACGATCGGATTTATCAATACGCCGAACGTCGTCACCATTCCAATCGAGCGACGCACCAAGTACTCATGGCAGAGCTTCGATCTGCTCGGCAATATCGTCGATGACCCCGGCAATTTCTCAGTGCACGCCGAGAACCCGGTACGAAACCTCGCGGACCTTGCGGCGCTCGCGAAAGCAAATCCCGGAAAGCTTACCGTGGGGACGAGCGGCACGGGCTCCGACGATCACCTTGCGATGCTCATGTTCGAGCGCATCGCCGGCGTGAAGATGAACCATATCCCTTTCAAGGGTGCGGCCGAGGTGCGCGCCGCCCTCGCCGGTAAACAGATCGACGTCGGCGCGATCAATGTCGGCGAAGCGTTGCAGGCGATAAAAGGCGGCGCGGCGTTGCGCAACCTCGGGCAGATGAGTCCTGCCCGCACGAATCTTGCGCCGGACCTCGCAACATTCAAAGAGCAGGGCTACAACGTGGAGCTTTCTTCCCTGCGGGGCCTCGCGGCCCCACGAGGTCTGCCCGCCGATGTTCGCGAGCGCCTCGTGAGATCGGTGGAGCGCGCCGTGGCCGATCCCGAATTCCAGGCGAGCGCAATCAAGGTGTATGCGCCATTGCGCTTCCTCGCGCCTGCGCCGTTCGACACCGTGCTGCGCGAAGCCGAAGTCCAGTTCAGGCAGCTGTGGAAAGAGATGCCCTGGGGCGAGCAGTGACGTCTGCGTCACCCGATCTCCTGATCCGCGGCGCCACGGTATTCGACGGCCTGGGCGCGCCCGGCCGAATCGCGAATGTCGCGGTGCTGGATGGGCGCATCGTCGATGTGGGCGACACGGCGAAAGCCGCGCGCTCGGTGATCGACGCTGCGGGTCTCGCACTGATGCCGGGGATCATCGACGTTCATACGCACTACGACGCGCAGGTCACATGGGACCCGACGCTCTCGCCGTCACCCGCCCTCGGTGTCACCACGGCGCTGATCGGCAACTGCGGCTTCGGCATCGCGCCCTGCCCCGCACGCCTGCGCGAGACGATGCTGAAGAACCTTTCGGTCGTCGAAGGCATGGACCTCGACGCACTGGTCACGGGTACGCAGTGGCAATTCGAAAGCTTCTCCGAATATCTGGACTTCGTGCGCCGGCAGCGCCCTTACCTCAATGTCGGCGTCTATGCGGGACATTCCTGCATTCGCACCGCGGTCATGGGCGAGGAGGCGTCCACTCGCGCGGAACCGACATCGGCGGAGCTTGCGCGCATGAAGCAGTTGGTGCGCGAGGCCATGGACGACGGCGCAGTGGGCTTTGCGTCGTCGTTCTCGCCGAACCATTTTGGCTACGGCGGTA
>JBKJPI010000477.1:0-9249 GCA_046595235.1 Burkholderiales bacterium
GGCCGTTGTCCCAGCCCGGCGTCGAGATGGGTACTGGAATTGAGTCCAGGCCTTGTCCTGGTTTATCCAGATCTTTCCCGCGGATCACGACGTCATGACACGGGGCGTTTTTCACGAGGCGCGGCTTGACCGGATTGCCCAGCGCCCGGATCCAGGCAGGACCGATCCGTTCGAGCGGCATACCCATGCCAACGCGATAGACGTCGCGGCTGGCCGCGAGCCCTGCAACGAGGACCGAGGCGTCGTACTTGCGCCCCTTGCTGTCGGTCGGCTGCGTGAACAGGAACGCTTTGCGATCCTTCTCTTCGAGCCCTCCGCGAAATTGCCAGCGCACCAGCGGATGCATCTCGGTATCTTTGTTGATCGGCTCATCCACCACGACGAGCAGCCCTTCGCGGGCGAGCGCATGGATGTGATCGTGCAAGTCCGGGTAGCGGCGCGGTGCTTCGCCCTTTAGGGGCGCGTAGCGAGAGAGCGGGTCACCGCGACGTCGTTTTCCGGAAGAGGATCCTGCTGGAGTCTTGGGCATGAGGGACGCGCTGCGAAGAGAGAAATCGAAAGTCGGGGAATCTGCACGGGAGGTACTTTTTGTGGCGCCGATCATAGCATCGCGGCAGAGCGTCTGAAGCGCGCCCGTACAGCGTAAGCGCATTGCAAAGACAGCGGAAAAGAGCGACTGCGTGCGTAGTCAGCCGCGACGCGGCTACTCTGGTTTGATCCCCGAAACCTTAACCACCCTGGCCCATTTCGAGACTTCACTTCGGATATAGGTGCCGAATTGCTCGGGAGTGCTTCCGACGGGCTCGATGTCCGTCGTAGCGAAGAGCTCCTTCACGGCCGGCAGCTTGAGCGCCTGTACCGATTCGGCGTGCAGCCTGGACACGATCTCCCTGGGCGTGCTGGCAGGCACCAACAATCCATACCACGGGCTCGCCTCGTAGCCCGCTACGCCGCTCTCGGCCACGGTGGGCACGTCAGGCGCACGCGACGAGCGCCGCGCGCCGGTCACCGCGAGTGCGCGCAGCTTCGAGGATTTGACGTGAGGCATTACAACCGTGGTTGCGGCGAAAGCGACCGGCACCTCCCCGCTCACTGCGGCGATCACCACTTGAGGCGCGCCCTTGTACTGAATGTGCGTCATCTTGATCCCCGCGAGGGTGTGGAATAGCTCCACCGCCAGATAGGTGCCGGCGCTCGACGAGGCGACGTCGATTTGCCCCGGGCGGGCTTTCACCAGCGCAATCAGCTCTTTCAGCGTTTTCGCAGGCAACGACGGGTGCGCCATCACCATGAAAGAACCGGCGCCGAGCATTGAAACCGGCGCGAAGTCCTTCACCAAATCATAGGGGAGCTTGGCGTAGAGGCTCGCGCTGACGGCGTGAGCGACGTTGCCCATCAGCACGGTGTGACCGTCGGCCGGCGATTTGGCGACGATATCCGCGCCGATCGTGGCGCCCGCGCCGGGCCGATTGTCGATCACCACCGGCCGCCCCAGCGCCGTCGAAAGCGCCGGACCCATGATGCGGCCCACGGTGTCATTCGCGCTTCCCGCGGGGAAAGGCACGATAAGACGTATCGGTTTGGTCGGATATTGAGCCCGTGCCGGTGCAATTCCCATCAGCGTTACAGCGAGCGCGAGCAGACCACCGCAAATCATCCGGTCCATGAATATCCTGTTTGGTTAACTAATGCGAACAGATCACCACGCTTCACGCGGCTTGCCGGGAATGATACTAAATCGCCGTGTGCATCATGAGATAAAACCTAAATACCTGACGGGGGCAACGCGGCCCGGTCAGTCGACCGGGCGTGATGCGCCACGTCATCCGGCCGGGATCATCGGTATTAACAGATAGGACTGCTTGTCACCACCCGAGTAGATGGTGTTCTCCGCGCCTGCGTTATAGTCATTGTGATAATGCGTATAGGGCGCGCTGCCAATGCCGTCGCGCGGCTGGATGTCCACGCGCAGCCTGTGACCTTTAGCGAACACCATCGAGGTCGGCCAGATCTCCACCTGGCACTCGACAGGCTTACCTGGCTCGAGCCACCAGCGTTCGTCATGTGCGTGATAAGGGCGATACGGCAGCGATTTTTCCTTGTCGAGCTTGCGGTGTGAAGCCCGCAGCCAGCCTTTGGTGACGCAAGGCACGGGCTGCCCGTGCTGTCCCACTTCGCAGACATCGGTGCCGTCCGGCGCGATGTTGCGGACGGTCACGAAGATGTCCATGTCTTCGGACGTGCTCGAGACCCACAGATTGAGCATGAGCGGTCCCGTCACCTCGCTGTTCTCGGGCATCGGCTCGGATTCGAACGAGATGCCTGTGCGGCCTGTATTGCCGTGCGTGGTTGCGAGCGACGAACCGGAAGCAATACCGGCCTTGGTGGAACCTGAAGCGGAGTAGCTGAGCCTGGATTCTTTTTTCGCCGCATCGCAGGTCAGCGTGCCCTCGGATGCATGTGCATCCATCGAAATCTCGCGCTCCATGCTGAGATAAACCTTGTTCCACTTCGTACGCGCGAGCGGCCACTCGTTTTCGGTACGGAAGGGATAAGACTCGAGGCTGCCGCCCGTCCGAATCTCGAGCTTTACCGGGGGCTCGTCCATGATGCCGGTGTCGATGCCCTTCAGCCAGTGATCGAACCACCGCAGCTGATCCATGCGGCCTTCTTCAGAATGGAACGGATGGAAATGCGTGCCGGTGTGGATGCGAAGCTTCTTGTTCTTCGACGCAGCGAGCATGAAGCCCTCGGTGTTGCCGCGGAGATGCATCGAAAAACCGCCCCAGTTGCCGACGCTGTAAACCGGCAGCGTGATGCGATCCCAGCGGGCGCTGTTCATGCGCCACCATTCGTTGTCGAGGTCGTTACGCATCATGTTCCACATCATGTCGTTGTGGAATGCATCGGGGTTGTAGCTGCGCGGACGCCCGAGAAGGTTGTGCGCGGTGTGCGTGAGCCACCAGTTCCCGATGAAGCCCAGCGCAAAGATGCCGCCGTGATAGCCCTGATCGCGATACTGATCGGCGCGCCCTTCCCACGGCATGATCGCTTTGAGCGATGGCGGCTGCATGTTTGCGGCGCGCCACTGCGAAGACGCGTGATACGAAATACCCAGCATGCCGACGCTGCCTGAGCACCACCCCTGCTTGGCGACCCACTCGATCGCGTCATAGGTATCGACGCCCTCCTGGTGCGAGCTCGGCTCGGACTTGCCCGGTGAGCGTCCTGATCCGCGCGAATCGATCCGCAAGGCCGCATAACCCCTGGGGCACCACCACAGCGGGTTCACGGTCTCCCAGTTCATATGCTCGTTCGCCGCCTCTTCGAGATCTGCCGGCGGCACCCACAATTTGTCCTTCTGATAGACGCCGATGTTGACGATGATCGGCACTTTCTCTTTCGTATCCGGGCGGAAGATGTCACCGTACAGGAGCGAACCGTCGCGCATCGGAATCTGCACGTTTTTTTCGACGATCAGCTTCATGTCGCGCGGCTGCGAGACGCGCTTTTTTACTTCCGGCATGTCCATTCGATTCTCTCCAGAGGCGGATACGAACGCGGCGTCCCGCCCGGGAAGACCAAGCCGTACCGAACGTCGAATTCGAATCCCGGATAGCCCGACTCGGCGACGGTCGGGCCTCCGGCGCAACCGCTGCACGCCTCGACCCCATCGTGGCGATAATTTTGAGCGGCTATGCCCACTCCGGATGCGCTGCGTGAATGGCCGCTCGGTGCGCGGCGCTTTTCTTGCCGAGATGTTAGCAGAATGCCATTATCGGCCGAGTCGCAGCGCAGGCTTTGCCCGACACTCGTCGCCCCGGTTCCGGTCTTCTGCGAAACAACATCCGAGCACAATTTCTAAGGAAGGCACAACCCGTGGGCGAGAAAAGCGACTACAAAAAAGCGCTACAAACGCGGCCTTGAGCTGCTGAAGAAATGGGGCGCGCAGCGGGTCATTACGCGGGCTGGTTTAAATGCTCGGCGACTTTTTCAAACGTTCCCTGTCGCGGCGCGCGGGGCGAGCGTTCGAGTGAAGGCACCACGGAGGCACTATGAAAGTCGGATTTATCGGACTCGGCACCATGGGCGCGTCGATGGCGCTCAACGTCGGTAAGGCAGGGCACGAGCTCATCGTCTATGACCTCAATCGAGATGCAGCCAAACCGCATCTCGCGGCAGGCGCTGCATGGGGTGAAGGCCCCCGCGCGGTGGCTGAACTCGCGGACGTGGTCTTCACGTCGTTGCCGGGGCCGCGTGAAGCCGAAGCGGTCGGCGACGAGCTGCTCGATTCGATGCAGAAAGGCGCTGCGTGGTTCGATCTATCCACCAACTCACCGACCGTAGTCCGGCGCATACACGCGAAGTGGAAGGACAAGGGCATTCCGATGCTCGACGCGCCCGTGAGCGGCGGCCCGCAGGGCGCGAAGTCCGGCAAGCTCGCGCTTCTGATCGGCGGCGACCGCGCGGTGTTCGATCGCTTCAAACCCGTGCTCGACGCGATCGGCGATGAGGTCATCTACATTGGCGAAATCGGTGCGGGCTCGGTTGCGAAGCTGGTGCACAACTGCGCGGGATATATGATCCAGACCGCCCTCGCAGAGGTCTTCACCATGGGCGTCAAAGCCGGCGTGGATCCTCTCGAGTTGTGGGCCGCGGTGCGACAGTGCTCGCTCGGACGTCAGCGCACCTTCGATCGTCTGGGGCGCCAGTTCCTGCAAGGTTCATTCGATCCACCCGATTTCGCGCTCAAGCTCGCGCACAAGGACGTCACGCTTGCGACGGAGCTCGGACGCGAGCTCGGCGTACCGATGCGAATGGCGAACCTCACCCACGCTGAAATGACGGAGGCGCTCCAGCGCGGCTGGGGAGACCGCGACTCGCGCTCGCCAATGCTGCTGCAGGAAGAGCGCGCCGGGGTGGAGATCAGCGTCCCTGCTGAAAAAATCCAGGCCGTGCTGAAGCGAGACGGATGACGCCGCTCTATAATTGCCAGCGACCGCAACACAGCCCCATCTCCAGGAGTTCCCCTCGATGCTTGTGAAGTTCACGCTCAACGGCGACGCCGTCGAGCTCGCGCTCAAATCGTCTGATCGGCTGTTAGTAGATGTCTTGCGGGAAGATCTGCGCCTTACCGGGACGAAGCACGGCTGCGGCATCGGGGCGTGCGGCACCTGTACGGTGATCATCGACGGTGATCCCGTGCCTTCGTGCATGCAGCTCGCGGCTTTATGCGAAGGGAGCGACGTTCGGACCGTGGAAGGGCTGGCGGGGACGCACGCGTTACACGTCGTGCAACAGGCATTCGTCAACAAGTCGGCGTTTCAGTGCGGCATCTGCACGCCCGGACACGTCATCGCTGCGTGTTCCCTCCTCGACCGTAACCCGAATCCTTCGGATGAGGAAATCAGGGCAAGTGCCGACAGCGTCTTCTGCCGCTGCACCGGTTACTACCGCATCGTCGAGGCGTACCACGAGGCCGTCAAGCTTGCGGCCAGGACGGCAAAATGAATCAGCGCGATCCTAAATCGGCGACGCAGGGGTTTCTCGTCGTGGGCCGCGACGTCCCGCGGACCGACGCCGTGCCGAAAGTCACCGGCACCGCCGAATACGTGGCTGATATCCATCAGCCCGGCATGCTGCACGCGGCCGTGCTGCGGAGCCCTCACCCACACGCGCGTATTGTCGCCATCGACGTGAGTGCCGCTGTTGCGACGCCGGGCGTCAAAGCCGTCATGCTCGGCGAAGACACGCCGGCGCTCAAATGGGGCGCCTTCCGGCCGGACCTGTATCCGCTGGCGATCAAGAAGGTTCGCTACGTCGGCGACGAAGTTGCCGCGGTCGCCGCGACCGATCCCGCGATTGCTCGCAGCGCCGTCGACAAGATCGTCGTTCAATACGAGGTGTTGCCCGCAGTGCTTTCGCTCGACGCGGCGCTCGCACCGGGTGCGCCGCTCGTCCATGACGACGCTGCGGGTAATGTCGCGCATCACTTCAATTTCGAACGTGGCGACGTGGACGCAGCTTTCCGTGCGAGCGACATCACGGTCGAAGGCACGTGGGAGACCTCGCGGCAGTGGCACACCGCCCTCGAAACTATCGGCTGTGTTGCAAGCTGGTCCGGGGGGCGCGTGACGATGTGGTGCAACACGCAGACGCCTTTTCTGGCGCGCGGACGTTACGCCACCGCACTCGGCATTCCCGAATCGCAGGTGCGTGTCATCCAGACCGAAGTCGGCGGCGGATTCGGCGGGAAGTCAGGCGACGACAACGCTTCTGTAATCTGCGCGCTGCTCGCTCAGCGCACCGGCCGCCCGGTGAAGCTCATTCACTCACGTGAAGAAGAATTTCTCGCCAGCCACCCGCGCATGCCGATGCGTTACTTCGTTCGGCTGGGATTCACCCGGGACGGTACGGTCAGAGCCAAAGAGATCAAGATGCTTGCGGACAACGGCGCCTACACCGGCAAGTCGCAGGCGATCCTCGGCGCTGCGAGTGTCCGCCACGATGCGCTTTACAAATATCCGTGCGCACGCGGTGATTCGACGCTGGTTTATACGAACCTCGTGCCGACCGGCGCCTTCCGCGGCTTCGGAAACCCGTCGGCGGACTGGGCCGTCGAGCAGGCATGGGACCTCGCAGCCGAGAAACTGGGCATGGACGTCGTCGACCTGCTTCGAATGAATGCGGTCGAGCCCGGCGACGTCTCCCCGCACAACCACAAGATCACGAGTTGTGAGTTGAAGCAGTGTATCGACAAGGCGTCGACGCTGATCAACTGGAAGGAAAAACACCGCGCTCCGACCGCGAACCGCGGTCTCGGCATGGGCTGCAGTGTTCACGTCAACGGAAGGCGAAGCTTCGGCGACTGGGACGGCAGCTCGGCGATCGTTCGCATCAACGAAGACGGACGCGCGACGATCATCACCGGCGAAGGTGAGATCGGTCAGGGTGCGCTGACGGTGTTACGCCAGATCGCCGCGGAGCAGCTCGGCCTGGCCTACGAAAGCGTCGATATCACGCGACCCGATACGGACCTCCACCCGCATTCGCTGGGCGCGTTGGCGAGCCGAGTCACGTACGTCGCGGGCAATGCGGTGAGGGTGGCGGCGGAAGGCGCGAGCAAGCAGCTGATGGAGGCTGCCGCCGAGCAGTTCCAGCGCCCGGCTGAAGAGCTCACGATCATCGATGGTCAGATCGGCCCGCGCGGCGGTTCTGAAACCGAGTTCAAGGCCGTGGGCGCCGTTGTACGCGCCAACATCTACAAGCGCGGTGGACAGCCGATCATCGGCGTCGGGACGTGGGACAACCCGTCTGACTTTCCGGATCACAGTCGCTACGGTAACGAATCGGGCGCATACAACTTCGCGGCGCAGGCGGTTGAAGTCGAAGTCGATCGCGAAACGGGCGTCGTCACGCTGCTCGAAGTTGCAGCGGCGGTCGATTGCGGCACCGTCATCCATCCCGCCGCAGCGGAAGGACAGGTTCAAGGCGCGGTGGTGCAAGGTATCGGTTACGCGATGGTCGAGTATTTCGACTGGCACAACGGCGCCCCCACCGATCCCAACTTCATCGACTACCCGATCCCGAGCGCCGGAATGATGCCGAAGATGCATGTCGCCTTCGCAGACTCCTACGAGCCGAGCGGGCCTTTCGGCGCAAAAGGACTGGGCGAGATCGGCCTCGATGCGATTCCCGCTGCGATCGCGAATGCGATTTTCCGCGCGGTCGGCGTTCGCATCACCGAGCTTCCGATCACCGCGGAGAAAGTGCATCGCGCCTTGCATCCGGCGCTTTACGCGAACGAAACGAAAGTCGACGCGGCGCCAAAGGGCGGCGTATGGAACCGGCTGTCAGGCGGAAAGCCTGCCGGCGCGCGAACGTTCAGCCCGGAATTCGTGAACGCTGGAAGCATCGAGCAGGCTGTTGCGTTACTTGCCGAAGGCGACACGGCACTCGTATGCGGCGGCATGTCTCACGCGGTGCGTCGCGAGCGAACCGGCTATCCGCAGGCAAAGCGGCTCGTCGCGATCAACCGGATCGCGGAACTGAACGCGTTATCGATCGAAAGCGACGGTGTGCTGCGCGCAGGTGCGGCAATCAATCACCAGAAGCTGTTCGAGGAACGAAAGGTAAGCAGCACCTGGGGCGCCTTGTACGACGCCTGCGAATCGATCGGTCATACGCGGATCCGGCGCATGATGAGCGTCGGCGGCACACTCGGCCCCTTGATCGGGGGTTTCGATCTGCCGGTCGCGCTGCTGGTCCTGAAAGGTCGTGTGATCGTCGCTGGTCCGGCTGGCCGCCGAACTGTGCTTCTGCAGGCACTGTTCGAGTCCCGCCTGGCAAAAGATGAAATGGTCCTTGGCTTCGAAGTGGATACGCCCCAGGCACGCACCGGCTCGAGCTTTCTGAAGCATTTGCCGCGCGGCGTGATCGAGACACCGACCGTGAACACCGCGGCTTCAGTCGAGCTCGATGCTCAGGGGCGCTGCGCCAACGCACGTGTGGTCGTGGGCTCGGTCAGCTGGAAGCCGATCGTGCTCGATCTGGCCGACTGCGTGGGTTGTGCGCCGGATGAGGCGCTTTGGAGAAAAGCCGTTGAGCCGGTTCGTACGCTCGCAGAGCCGATCTCGAACGTGCGCGGCTCCGCACTGTATAAGCGCCATATGGCGGTCGAGTTTGCTTTTCGCGCGCTGCGGCAAGCCACAAAGCGCGCTGGCGCGAACTGATATGGCCTCTGAACCTGTAACCCGGCCCCGCTGCCTCGACATCCACGCGCATCACGTCGGACAGTCCGTCGTCGATCGCATCGAGAAGGAAGGCGCGCGGCATGGCGTGCGCCTGATTACATCCGACGACGGCGCGAAACGCATCGAGGTCGGCGGACGCGCGACGGGCATGCCGCTCATCCCGACGCTGATCGACGAAAGCGCGCGGTTGAAGTGGATGGACGAAGCGCAGATCGACGTGCAGCTGGTATCGGGGTGGATGGACCTCGCGGGCTACCACCTTCCTGCCGAAGCGGGTGCATGGCTTTGCAGGGTTCAGAACGATGCGCTCGCCGAAATCGTTGCGCAGCGTGCGGATCGCTATCGTGCCGCGGCGATGGTTCCGCTGCAGGCCCCGGATGCTGCCGCCGCCGAGCTCACGCGCGCCGTGCGCGAGCTCGGGCACAAAGCGGTGCAGATCGGCGCCCGCGTCGAGGAGGAAGGCCTCGATGCGCCGTCGCTCGACGCGTTCTGGCGC
>JBKJPI010000550.1:0-17985 GCA_046595235.1 Burkholderiales bacterium
TTGCGATAGTCAGGCGCCGGCTCCAGCGCCGCGCACGCCGAAAGCGCCATGATGACCAGCGCAGTGCCCGCATTCAAATGAGCGGCGGTGGAAAATCGCGGAATCATCATCGGAATGCCTCGTTTCTATGGGGGAAGGCCGGACTGGCGCCGTATCTTACCGCAGCATATGAACGGGCGTGTCCCGCTGGAGTGGGCGCACATTTCGCCGGTTTCGTATGCCGCGCAGCTCCATTAAGGTGGGCGCAAAAAAACGCCGCCCTGCGTAGAGGGCGGCGTCAGTTCAAGCCCGTAAGGGCTTTTCTTCCGGTCTAGCGCGCGGTGCTTTCCTTCATCTTTTCTTTTTCGACCGTCTTCTTGCCGTAGGCCTTGGTGCCGGTACCATCTTTACCGGCCTTGTCGGGCGCTGACTCCGAAACACTCGCCGGGGTTTTCGGATTCGCCATCATCTTCGAGTCGGCTTTCATCGGCGTGCCCGGTTCTTTGCCGGTTTTCTGCGGTGCTGATTCGTTTGCAGAAGCGGGACCTTTCGAAGGCAATACGGCCGTGCCGCTCATGCCTTTTGCATCCTTGCCCGTTTTGTCCGGTGCCGATTCGCTCACTGACGAAGGCCCTTTGGGCGTTTCGGTGGCGGCGTTTACCGGCAGCGCTACCATCGTGCCGAGCGCCAGCGCGCCGAGAATCTGAATACGTAAAGTGTTTTGCATATTGATGTTCCTCCTGTTCTGGTTAGGTCGAGGCCGCAACGCGTGGTGCTAGGACCATAAACACTGCGGGCGCGGTAATACCCGGAGCAGTCCGTCTTATAGAAACGCTTGAAGGTGCGTAACGGATGACAAAAGGATTGTCGTCGGTCGGCGACGCTTTACGCCCGTCAGGGCACGGCCCTGACGGCGCTCCATGGGACGACACGCGCACCCTGCGTCGCGTCCCCGCGCATATGGTTGCCGTCGACGACACCTCGGAATTCGTACGCGCCTGACGGCAGGGCAAGCCTGAAGCTGATGCGCTCGGCTTCGAGCTTCCCACCCGTGAATGCGATCCGCTTTCCCTTTTCCGCCGACGCCGGCTCCACGAACTGATATTTTTGCTCGAGCGTGAGCGGCAGCGGCGCTGATGCGAGGCCGGGTGCACTCAGCGACCACGTGCCTTGAACGCTTGCCGGTACCAGCCAGTAGAAGAGAGTGGATTTCCACTGTCCTGGCGAGCCGTATTTTTCAGGTACGTCGATCGTCACCTCGCGATCGGGCTTCCAATCACCGAATGGAAAGTCGTGAGAAACGATTCGCGTTCCAGGCTTCAACTCTTTCGCGAATTTCGCCTGGAGCTGCTGCATCATCCCTGGGAGCAAATAGAGCGTGACGACTGATGCTTCGTCGATTTTTGCCTGCAGCACATCCTGCTGTCGAAAGCTGACACGCTCTGCAAATCCGCGCTTCTTCGCCTCTGCGTTGCTGAGCTCCACGAGCTCCGGGTCGATCTCGACACCGAAGCCGCGAGCACTGTAGCGCTCGGCCGCGGTGATCACGATGCGCCCGTCGCCGGATCCCAAATCGATCACAAAATCACGAGGGCCGACCTTCGCGAACTCAAGCATCGCATCGACCACCACTTGCGGCGTCGGGACGTAGGGGCCGCCGGTGCGCTCGACATCGGCCGCGACAGCCGCTGTGCAGATGACAAAGAGCGCCGCGGCCGCGAGACGGCTCAAGATGAGGCGGAGAGACATGAGCTAAGATCCAGGATTCAGGATTCAGGATTCAGGTGCTGTTCTACTGGGCCTCGATTCTAAATCCTAAATCCTGAGCTCCTGTTGTTATTCCGAATCCTGAATCTTGAATCCCTGAATGCTGATTCCGAACCCTGCATCCTGAATCCTTAATTTATGAAACCTCCTCCTCACGCTCCCTCGCCCGCCGCGCCGCTCTGTACATCCTTCGATCCACGGCCACGCAAGCCGGGCATCGCCATGCCGCGCGGCGCAACCGACGCTCACGCGCATATCTGCGGACCCATCGAAGAGCATCCGTACTCCGATCGCCGCGTCTACACGCCTCCGGATGCGCCCGTCTCGGCTTACCAGCACATGCTGAAGACACTCGGCATCGAGCGTGCGGTGCTCGTCCAGCCCAGCGTTTACGGCAGCGACAACACCGTCATGCTGAATGCGATGGCCGACGTTGGCGCCGAGCGCTGCCGCGCCGTTGCGGTCGTCGATGACGACATCGCTGATGCCGAGCTTTCGCGGATGCACGAGGCCGGGGTGCGCGGGGTGCGCATCAACGTCGTGGATGTCACGGAGGGCAAAGGCGTTCTCCCCATGCGCTCACTGCTGAAGCTCGCGAGTCGGGTGAAGCGCTTCGGCTGGCATGTCGAGTTTCTGATGCACGCCGATGAATTCCCCGATCTCGACCGTCAGTTCGCCGACTTCCCCGTCGATATCGTACTCGGACATCTCGGGTATATGAAAACCGACAAGGGACTGAAGGACGCCGGTTTTCAGGCGATGCTCCGGCTCATGCAGCGCGGCAAGTGCTGGGTGAAGCTGACCGGGCCCTATCGCATCTCGACCGAGGCTCTACCGCACGCCGATACGAATGCATTCGCGCATGCATTACTCGAAGCTGCGCCCGAGCACGTTGTTTGGGGCACCGATTGGCCGCACGTCATGGTAAAGAGCGCGATGCCGAACGACGCCGACCTCGCCGATCTCGTGCTCGAGTGGGTTCCGGAGAAACTGCGGGAGCAGGTGCTCGTGCAAAACCCGGCGACGCTCTACGGCTTTTGAAGCCTATTCCTGGATCTCATCGAGCTTGGCGCGCCAGTCCTTACCTTTCGTGAGCAGCGGCTTCAATCCCAGCAGCAGAAGGATCGCCCCCAGGATGAGCATCGTGAGCGAGATCGGCCGTTGCAGAAAAATCATGTAATCGCCTGCGCTCATCGCGAGCGACTGCCTGAGCGAAAGCTCCAGCATCGGCGCGAGCACGAGGCCCAGGGCAATCGGAGCGAGGTCGTAGCCCAGCTTTCGAAGGACATAACCGATGCCGCCCATGACGAGCATGATCCAGACATCGACGACGCTGTTCGAAACCGAGTAACAGCCGACGATGCAGAAGCACAGGATGCACGGATACAGGTACGAGTAAGGTATCCGCAGGAGGTTCACGAAGAGTCCCACCATCGGCAGGTTGAGTAGCAGCAGCACTGTGTTGCCGATGTACATGCTCGCAACGAAGCCCCAGAAAAGCTCCGGCTGCTGCTGGATGAGCATCGGGCCGGGCGAGATGCCATGCACCATCACTGCGGCAATCATCACCGCGGTCACCGGTCCTGTGGGAATGCCCAGTGCAAGCATCGGAACAAATGCGCCGGTTGCCGCGGCGTTGTTTGCCGCCTCCGGTCCCGCAACGCCTTCGATCGCGCCTTTACCGAAGCGCTCCGGGTGCTTCGAAATGCGACGCTCGATGCCATAAGACACGAAAGAAGAAATGATGTGGGCGGAGCCGGGGATGATGCCGATCATGAAACCGATGACGCTCCCACGCGCGATCGGACCCACGGAAAGACGCAGTTCCTCGCGTGACGGCATGAGCTCGCGAAACTTCGGGCGCTTGATCTCAGGCCCGCCACCCTGCCCTGCAACCAGCAGTATTTCAGAAATGCCGAAAAGGCCTACGGCTACGGGAACGATGCCGACGCCGTCAGCCAGCGCAAGGACGTTGAAGCTGAAGCGCGTGTAGCCGCTCATCGCGTCGATGCCGATCATACCGAGCAGGAGGCCGAATCCCGCCATCGCGAGCGTCTTCAGCATCGACCCGCCGCTCATATAAGCAAGAATGAAGAAGCCCATTACGAGCAGCGCCGTGTATTCAGGCGGACCGAACCTCAATGCAAAGGCCGCCAGCGTCGGCGCGAGCAGCATGAGCCCGACCACCCCGAGCGTTCCCGCCACGAACGATCCGATGGCGGAGATCGCGAGGGCCGCGCCTGCGCGGCCGCGCTGTGTCATGGCATAGCCGTCGATGCACGTCATAACGGACGCTGCCTCGCCCGGAATCCGCATGAGAATCGAAGTCGTGGAACCGCCGTACATGGCGCCGTAATAGACGCCCCCGAGCAGGACCATTGCAATGATCGGGTTGAGGCCGAACGTTGCCGGAAGCAGAAGACTGATGCCGGCGAGTGGACCGAGGCCCGGCATCATCCCGACGAGCGTGCCGATGAGACATCCCGCGAACGCATACACGAGGATTTTCAGGTCGAGCGCGACCTGGAAACCAAGCATGAGGTTCTGGAAGGTATCCACGGTCAGATGCCCCAGGACCCGCGCGGGAGCGGCACACGCAGAACTACGGCAAGAAGGTAATACGTGGAAATTGAAAAGCCGATCGCTACCGTCGCCGCGGTCAGCGGATTGCGGCGTTCCACGACTCCGATAAAAAAGATGAGCAGCGCGCCGATGGTGATGCGATAGCCGACGGGCTCGAGCGCATAGGTCGCAACCCCGCACGCGATCAGGATCACCAGCGCGCGCTTCGCTTCGGGCCACGGCGTCTCGGTGAGCGCGGGCGAGGTCATGCCGCGCAGCGCGATGAGAAGCCCCATGACAGCCAGGAAGATTGCGAGGAGGAGCGGCGTGTAGCCGGGCCCCGGCTCCTGTAATGTGCCCAGCGGGTAGCTGCGATTCTGCCAGGCGACGAAGAGGCCGACAGCCAGCAGCACCAACCCCGATACCTGATCGTTACGTAGTCTTTTAAGAGCTTTCGGATTTACCGGTGAATTCATCCGGCTGATCACGATACTGCATTCGAAAGCGTGCCGATCGGCTCGATCGTGATATCCACGACGTCGCCGGGCTTGAGAAACCTCGGCGGATCAAACCCGATGCCCACGCCTGCGCAGGTGCCGGTCGCAATCAGATCGCCGGGCTCGAGTGTCATCACACGCGACAGCGTCTCGATCAGCGTGGGAATGTCGAAAATGAGCTGACTGACATACGCGTCCTGGCGTACTTCGCCATTTACCTTCGTCACCAGTCGAAGCTGCGTCACGTCTTCGATGGCGTCGGCCGTGACGATGCAAGGTCCCATCGGGCAATAGCCGTCGAGGCTTTTGCCGAGAAACCATTGCTTGTGCTGATTCTGCAGAGTGCGCGCGGTCGCGTCGTTGACGATCGTATAGCCGTAGACGTGCTTGTATGCATCCTTCTGCCTGATGTTGCGACCGCCTTCGCCGATCACCACAGTGAGCTCGCCTTCGTAATCGGTCGAGTTGGTGTAATCGTTGGCGCTGGGGATCGCCTCACCGGGACCGATCACCGAGTTCGGCCATTTGGTGAACATGATCGGCAGCTCCGGAATCGCGCTGGCGCCGGCGCTTGCGTCGAAGCCGCTCGCGTGGAATTCGCGCGCATGATCGTGATAATTCTTGCCGACACACAGAATATTCCTGGCAGGGCGCGGAAACGGCGCGTGAATCTTCACGCTGTCAGCGGCAATGCGGCCCTTGCCGCTTTTGACGGCGCTGCGTGCGCGCTGCAGGCCGTTCTTGCCAAGCGCCACGAACGCCGTCATGTCACGCGGCAGGCGGCTCCCGGCCGATAGGTCCACGATCGAACCCGATTCAGAATCGTGAACACCGATGCGCATGCCTTCCGCATCGGAGAAGGTCACCAGGCGCATAGGTTTTTCCCCGTCTTATTTTGAAAGCGGGCCAGTATGCTGGGGCCGCGGCAGCGTCGTCAATGCCGCCGGTCTTTGTCGAGCGGCGTCTGCAAAGCGCGTCGCTCGTGCGCCTTCCCGAGCACAAGGGCAAGTCCGAGCCAGCCGAGCGCAACCGGGATCGTGCCGAGCGCGATTGCGTGCAGGTCGACGCCCACCGTTCGGATGGCATTGAAAAGCCAGCCGCTGAAGGCATCGCCACCGCGAAACGTAACACCGTCGATGAGATATTTGGCTTTGTACTTCTCCTCGCGGTCGACTGCGGTGAAAAGCACTTCGCGCGCGGGGTTCGATATTGCGAAATTCGCAGTGCGTTGCAGCGCCTGAAACCCGATAACGACGAGAAGCATCGGGCTCGAAGCAAGCACCATGAACCCGGCTGCGAACACGAGCGGCAGGAACGCCAGCGCGGGCCCCACGCCGAGGCGGGCGAGCACGCGTCCCGTGATCAGCGCCTGCACCAGCACTGTCAATATTCCCGCAGCCAGATCGATCGAGGCAAAAATGCGCGTGCGTACTGCAGGATCGTCTGAAGCCGATGCAACGATCTCCGCCTGCTGAAAATAGAGGAACGTACCGGCGAGCGAGAGCAAGAGCACCCAGCACGCAATGCCTGCGAGATACGGTGAGCGTACGACGAGCGCAAATCCGGCAAGCCAGTTTCCACCGATCACCGATTGCGCTTTCGCCGCCGTTGAGCCTGTGTCGGCGCCTGCGTGCGACGCGAATCGCTCAAGCCGATGTGCGCAGAGCACCGCAGCTTCCAGGAGGAGAGCCGCGATGATGAGGAGATTCACCGGGCCGAGCGGTGCTGCAAGCCACACCGCGAGCGCAGGTCCCAGCAATGCCCCAGCGGAACCGCCTGCGGCGATGAAGCCGAAAAGACGCTTACCCTGCTCGCTCCGGTAAAGATCCGCCATGAACGACCAGAACACCGACACGGCAAAAAGGTTGAAGACGCTTATCCATACGAAGAATGTGCGGGCGACGATAACCGGGTTCACATCGAGCGTCAGCAGCAGCCAGAAGACCCCGACGTTGATGACGAAGAAGTGATAGACGAGCGGAATGAATCGCCGCCGGGGCAGGCGGGCCACCAGCGAGCCGAAGATCGGCACCGCCGCGAGCATGACCAGAAATGTGGCCGTGAAAAGCCAGTGCAGATTGCGCACGCCGCCTGCGATACCCATCTCGTCGCGCAGCGGACGCAGAACGTAATAGCTCGCCAGTAGACAAAAGAAATACGCGAACGACCACAGGAGCGCGCGCGCTTCACCCGGCCGTACTTCCACGATACGGTTGAGCCAGCGATGCACCATCAGCTCGAGGCTCAGGGAATCTCCGAACAATCTCACGTGGTGCGCACAATTTCGTTGTCGCGAGCGCGAATAAAAAGGGCGCCGAAGCGCCCCTTGCACCGCAGAACGATCGAGCTTATTTCTTCATCTCGCCTTTCTTGTCCTTCTTCTTCGCATCCTCTTTTTCTTCTTTGGTCATGGCTTCGTCTTTCTTCGCCATGCCTTTTTCGCTTTTCGCCATCCCGCTTTCGCTCTTCTTCATGTCGCCTTTCGCTTCCCCGGCATATGCGCCGGCAACGGCGATCGACATACACGCAGCGAGTATGACCATCATCATCTTTTTCATGTGTTTTTCTCCCTTGGTTTGGCGGCTCGATACCGCCCGGAAAGACTATCACCTTGACACGTTCCATGCTACGACCCGGGTGCCACGCACAATGGTCTTCATTCGTTTACAATTTTTCTCCCATGGCCATCCTGACCCGCACGCTCCCCTCGTCGCCCGATCGCCGACAGGACAGCCGCCGCCAGCTCGACCTGTGGTTCGCGCGGCGCGCGCGCCAGATGGAAGCGGCAATCCTCATAAGCCAATCCTTTTTCGAACATTTGAGCGTAGAAGAGCTGCTCGAAGAGGTGCTGTGCACGGCGCTCAAAGTGGTCAATGCTCAGGCGGGATCGATTCTTCTTGCCGATTCCGAAACACAGCAGCTGGTGTTCCGCTATGGCGTAAAGGAAAACTCGAAGGGCCTTCTCGGAACGGCCATTTCCTGGGATCAGGGCATCGCGGGCGCCGTGTTCCAGTCCGGCGAAGCCGAGCTCATTGCCGATGCGAAAGAGGATCCACGGCACTTCGGCGTCGTGGACGAGATCACCGGGTTTCATACGCGCGACATGGTCGTCCTTCCGCTCAAGCGCTGGGAAGGCAAACCGATCGGCGTTCTCGAGGTGCTCAACAAAGCACAGGGACGCCTCGATGAAGAGGATGCAGCGTTGCTTGGCGTGGTCACCGCGTTTGCAGCGATGGCGATCGAGCAGGCGCGTCTCTACGAAGAAGCGAAGCTCGCGGTTGTCGTGCGGCTTCTCGGCGATATCTCACACGATATCAAAAACCTTCTTCTGCCAGTGACCACGGGCGCGGATCTTCTGGAGAACCAGCTCTCCAAGCTTTTCGAATCCTTACCGAATACGAAGAAAGGACTCACGGCTCAAAGCCGCGTGCTCTGCGATCAGCTGCTCAACATGACCCGGAGCGCGAGCACGCTTCTGCAGGACCGCATGAAAGAGATTGCGGATTGCGTGAAAGGCCTGAGCGCGCCGCCGCGCTTCGCCGAGTGCCGGCTCTCGGATGTCATGGAAAGCGTGGAGAGGACGCTCGGCGTCATTGCGGAAGACCGCGGTGTCACGTTGCAGGTGCAGGCTCTTACGGGTCTGCCGCAGATCGAAGCCGACGAGCGCAGGCTATTCAACTGCTTCTACAACCTTGTGAGCAACGCGCTCGGCGAAGTCCCTCGCGGCGGCACCATCACGATCAGTGCCGGGCTCGCGATGCTTGGCGGGATGGTACAGATTTCAGTTATGGACTCCGGCCGCGGAATGCCGCCTGAAGTGCGTGACAGCCTTTTCACCGCACGCGCTATCAGCCGAAAGCCCGGCGGCACGGGACTCGGAACCAAAATTATCAAGGATGTCGTCGATGCCCACCGCGGCCAGATCACGGTGCAGAGCCAGGAAGGCATCGGCACCACCTTCATCCTTCTCCTTCCCGTACATCAGATTGATCGTTAAGTCTTGCCGACTAACGATCAATCCATGAGGCAAACGAACCGGGGGAGCCGAAGCGTTCGCCCTGTTGCTCCCTTCCTGCCGTTTACCTACTTCCCTGCAGGAATTTCAGTGCCGGCTCGATGGCATCGTCTGCGAGCTTTGCCAGCTCGGCCGCTGTGCGATTCTGAATCGGGTGCGGCACGTATACGATTGCAGGATCGAAGCCGAGCGCCTGCGACTGCACGTCCACGGCGTCAGCAAATTCGGTTGTAACGATCGACACGCCGGGGATGCCGCGGCCGTCGAGGTTCATGAGGTCGTGCAGACTGCACGACGTGCATGAGCCTCAGTCGGAAAGCGCGATCAGCACCGCGTCAGCTTCGCTCACCACCTTCTGCATCACCTCGACGGGCGCAACCTTCGCGTTCGTCGGCTTCGCGTAACGCTTAGTCTTCAAGCCTCGCTCGCCGAGACGTTTCTCGATCTGATCGAGAAACTCGTTGCTTCGCGTCTTGCCGATATCGAAAAGGCCGATCGTGAGGCCTTCGAGTGAAGCAGGCGCTTTGACGCGCGGACGCTTGATTGCGGAAGTTTCTGCGGTCGGATCGCGTAGCCATGTCTGAGTCATCGTGTTCCCTCACCGACCCTCCCCCCTTATGTGGGGCGATCGAAGAATTGATTGATTGCGTCATTCCCTGATTTCTTTAGTCACTGGCTGAAGCTCGAGTCTGTTACGCCCCGCAAGCCAACCGGGGAGAATCGCCGAGAAGAGGCCTGCCTTGCCGCCGGCACGCACGACCATGAGACCGTCTTCGTGAAATTTCGGCACCTGCTCGGTTGCGCGCTCTGCAGGCACGCCTTCCCCGATATCATCGAGCCCCGACAGGATGTCACGTCCTGGACGTGTAGTCGCGGCGAACAGCGCGCGCTCGATTTCTTTCCGGCCCCATCCCGCTTCGCTGTAAATGCGGTAATGCTCGGGTGAGAGCACGAGCACTGCACGTGCCGACTGCACCAGCCGCGGATGCCCGAGCGTAACCAGCGCAAGACCGAAGGAGCGCGAAAGCCCTTCCGGCGTTCGTGTTTTCTGATCGACGAACGCTTCGACGCCGTGTCCCTGAAAAAGCGTCACCGTCGATGTGCCGCGCGCAAAGCCGCGGGAAACTGAAAGCGGCTCCCATGCAGCATCGGACTCGTCCTCGGCAAAGCACAGCGTGAACTTGCTGGGTGCGCCGAGCGTCGCGCGATCGACCTCGCCGGGCTTTCCGCCGCCGACGTTGCGCACGATGAGGTTGAGCGCGCGTCCGATGGTCGCGTTGGCGCGATTCCCCTGCCCCAGCGCGTTCACCCCCGAGTTCATGCCGATCTTTTGGGCGACTGGGCCGTTCACAATGATGACCGGGCTCGAGAAGTACGTCGTAGCAGTCACGCCGTGAAGCGTGAACACCGGCTCGAGCGCAGCTTCGAGCGCTGCGAGCAGCACGGGCATGTACTCGGGCTTGCAGCCTGCGAGCACTGCGTTGATCGCTACTTTTTCAATCGTGCACTCGGCAAGATAGGGCGGGATGCGGCCGACGATTTCCTGCGGGTCGCGGCGGGTGCCGCCCAGCATACGCAGGACGCGCGCGTCCGTTGGCGGCGTGACCGGCAACCCGTCGCTCCAACCGCGCTCGAAGCAAATTTCCAGCGCGTCGCTGTCTTCGGGAAGCTCGACCTTGCGCGATCGCAGCGTTCCGCCCTTGTGCTTTGCTTCCAGCCGCTCGGCCACCCCGGGCTCGAGTGAGCGGGAGCCTCATCCAGGCTGCAGAGAAGGCAGGTGACCGCCAAGATCGCGCAACCCCGTGAGCCTGCGCCACGCCTCTCGGTCCCAGCCCACCACACGCTCGACTTCGCGGCCGTTTTCGAAGCGCAGCAGGGTCGGCGTCGCCTCGATGTCGTTGAGCCAGGAGTGATCGAGCGCACGATCGTCGATCACGCGTTCCACGCGGGCGGGAAATCCGGGATCATCCTGCGTTACTGCAACGAATTCAGGAACGGCTCGTGCAGCCTGCTGCATCTCCGGCTCGATCAGCGTGCACGTCGGACAGGCGCGCTTCACAAATGCAACCAGGCCGTGGTCGATGATGGCGCGTTCAGTCATGTAGGGGGTCCCGCGATACGCTCTTAAGGTGTAGTCTAACTGATCATGAAAAGCTCGCTGACATTTGTAAGCCTCTGTGTAGCGGTCACGATCGTGGGTGCAGGATGCGCAGGCGGTCACTGGGTCAAACCTGGCGCCGATGCCGCTGCAGTATCCCGCGACCTCTATGACTGTCGCGCGGCGTCACTCGGACGCGCCGGATCCCCCGTTGCCCCGACCGGTAGCTCGGAAGCCGTGACCGATCGCGGCCGGCCGGCGGTCATGCAGCCCTCGGCGGGCTCGAACGAGCGCTTCCTTGCCGAGCACGAAGAGACGCGCCGTTGCATGGCGAAGCGCGGTTACGAGCTCCGGTAGGGCGGCGCTCGCCTTCGCTCGGGCCTCCCCGCACCACAAACAGAAGGAAACCAAGGTTTCCCTCCGTAACCTCCTTTCCTTGCGTGTCGCGGGCAAGTGCGGCACGCTGGTAGGAGCACTTCGCTCCAGCGAAAATAGCGCGAGCCGGTGATATGAGAACCAGGGTGTACAGCCGCCGCGCGGCATTGAAATTTCTCGGCGGCGCCTTCACCCTGGCGGCGCCCCGATTCACGCTAAGCGCACAATCTTTCATCATGTCCACCCGTCAGATACCCCGCACCGGCGAGGCGCTGCCCGTGGTCGGCGTCGGAACGTCGCAAACCTTCGATGTAGGACCGGCGGCAGCCGAACGCACTGAGCTCAAAGCGGTGTTGAGCCTGCTGGCGTCGCATGGCAGCAGCGTCATCGATTCTTCACCGATGTATGGCGAAGCCGAGCGCGTCGTCGGCGATCTCACTGAAGCTCTCGGTGTACGCGCCCGTCTTTTCTTCGCCACCAAAGTCTGGACGAGCGGCCGCGAAAATGGCATCCGCCAGATGGAAGAGTCATTCCGGCTGATGAAAACGGCACGGATCGATCTCATGCAGGTGCACAACCTGATCGACGTCGAGACGCATGCGAAGACGCTGCTGGCGTGGAAAGACGCGGGGCGCATCCGCTACACGGGCATCACGCACTACAACGCCAGCGCTTACCGGCAGCTCGAGCAGCTCGTAAAAACCAGAGAATTCGATTTCGTGCAGTTGAACTTCTCGATGGCAGAGCGCGAAGCCGAGGACCGCCTGCTGCAGGTTTGCGCGGATAACGGCACGGCTGTCATCGTGAACCGCCCGTTCGCCGGCGCGGAGCTCTTTACCCGTGTGAAGGGAAAGGTGCTTCCGCCTTGGGCGGTCGAGTTCGATTGCACGAGCTGGGGTCAGTATTTTCTAAAGTGGATACTCGGGCATCGCGCCGTGACGTGCGTCATTCCAGGAACGCGGCAAACCACGCATTTGATCGATAACGTCCAGGCAGGTACCGGGCGCCTGCCCGATGCAGCGATGCGAAAGCGCATGCTTGCGCACCTTTAGCCATGAGACTCATCGCGCCCGGGTTTCTGTGGTTGCTTCTCGCACTGCCGCTACTGGTCGCTGTTTACCTTCTCGTCCTCAAGCGCCGGAAAAAGGCGGCTGTGCGGTACGCGAATCTGGGTCTCGTGAAGGAGGCGCTGGGCGGCACCCAACGCGTGCGCCGACACGTGCCACCCCTTCTTTTTCTGATTGCGATCGGGCTTCTGCTGCTCGCGATCGCACGGCCCACCGGCGTGATCACCCTGCCGTCGGAGCAACGCACGATCATACTTGCGATCGACGTCTCGCTCAGCATGCGCGCGACAGATGTCGAGCCCAACCGTCTGGTTGCGGCGCAGGACGCGGCGAAAACATTCATCGCGCAGCAGCCGCCCGACGTACGGCTGGGCATCGTGTCGTTCGCGGGCACTGCGCTCCTCGTGCAATCTCCGACGCAGAATCGCGAGGACCTCATCGCTGCGATCGACCGGCTCGAGCTTCAGCGCCACACCGCGATCGGCAGCGGTCTGATCGTATCTCTCGCGACAATCTTTCCCGAGGCCGGCATCGACCTCGAATCGCTGATCTTCGGCGCGGCAGGCCGTGACGCCCGCCGCGGTGTTGCGATTGATCAGCCCAGGACGGCGCAAACCAGGGAATTCGTACCGGTGCCGCCGGGCTCCTACGCGTCCGCGGCGATCATCCTCCTGAGCGATGGCCGGCGAACGACGGGTCCTGATCCGCTCGACGCAGCAAAGATGGCCGCCGAGCGCGGCGTTCGCGTGTTCACCGTCGGGCTCGGAAATGCGCAGGGCGGTATGGCGAGCTTCGAAGGATGGTCCGTTTATATGCGCTTCGACGAAGAAGCGCTGCGCGCAATTGCCAGCGTGACGGCAGGTGAGTACTTCGCTGCCTCGAGCGCGGCCGAGCTCAAAAAGGTCTATGAGGCGCTCAGCTCGAAATTCACGCTCGAAAAGAAGGAGACGGAAATCACCGCGATCGTTACCGCAACGGCAGCCCTCCTCGCGCTTACCGCGGGCGTGCTCTCGTTGTTGTGGTTCCGCGTTTAAAGGCGGCGCTCGCCTTCGCTCGGGCCTCGCCGCCCCACGAACAGAAGGAAACCAAGGTTTCCCTCCGTAACCTCCCTTTCCTTGCAGTCTCGAGGCGAGTACAACACGCTGCTATTTCACTGCTTCAAGCTGGTTTGCCAGGTCGATGAAATCCTCGGCGTTGCAGGTGAACTCCGCCTCAGGCGCGAGATCGGGGTTGTTGTTGCGCCCGTACTCGTGAGGCCGCCGCACGAACGCCGTTTTGAGACCGTGCGCCGCGGCGGCCCGCAAGTCGTGCTTGTGCGATGCCACCATCATGACTTCGGACGGCTTCAGATCGAGTGCTTCGGCCGCGCCCAGGTACATCTCCGGATCCGGCTTGAAATGATGGAAGGTCTCGGACGAGAAGACGCAATCCCAGGGAAGGTTCCCCTGTTTCGCCATATTCACCAGAAGCGCCGTATTTCCATTGGAGAGCGTGGCAACGATGTAACGACTCTTCAGCCGCTTCAAACCGCGCGCCGCATCCGGCCACGGCTTGAGGCGGTGCCATACCAGGTTGAGGTGCGTCTTCTCCTCCTCGCTCAACGCGTCCGCGATTTTGAATTGCGCGAGCAACTCGTCCAGAATCATCCGGTGCAGAACGTCGATCTTCGTCCAGGGGAGAGCGCCGTTTCGCACCTTGTCCATCGCGGGGCGATACCCTGCGCGCCACGCCTTCGTAAACTTGACAGCGTTCAGACGAAGCCCTTTCTCAGCCGCCAGCGCCCTCAGCTCCCGTGCGACGCTGCCGTGCCAGTCGACGACCGTACCGAAGACGTCGAAGGTTAAGGCTTTGATTTGTTTGTCGCCGTTTACAGACATGGAGTCTTTCTCCCGAGCACACGTGAGGCGGCAGTATAACCATGGCCGCGCAGCCGCATTGCCGGCAGCTTTGCGAGACTGTCTGAAGACTGAAGGGGCGGCAACAACCGGCACTTCCCGTGCAATCCCGCGGGAACTTCGGGCACCGCATTTGCCTCTATGTCATCACGCTAAGGCAGGAGGCCTCACCTGATGTTTGCAGCAGTCGTCCGCCGCCGGTCCCTGGTGATCGCAGCCCTTGCAGCGCTGCTGGTCTCCTGCACCTTTACAAAATTCGCGTACAACCAGGCCGACACGGTGGCGGCCTGGAAAATCGACGAGTATTTCGATCTTGATAGCCAACAGAAGCAGGAGTTTTCCAAGCGCTTCGACCGGCTCTATGCGTGGCACCGGCAGGAGCAGCTTCCCGAATACGCGCAATTCATGCGCACGGCGCGAAGCCGCATGCAGGATGGCACGTCGCGCGACGACGTTCTCTGGTTTGTCGATGGTATGCGCACCCGCGTTCGCACCCTTGCGCGCCAGGCCGCGCCGGACGCCGCGGTGCTGCTGGCCACGATTACCCCCGGACAGGTTGAACACCTCAAGGCCAAGCTCGAAAAGGAAAACCGCAAGTATGTGAAAGATCACAAGGTCAACGGCACGCTGGAAGAACGCCAGGAAGCCGAGGCGAAGCGGGTGATCAAGCAGGTGAAAGAATGGCTCGCCCCTCTCAGCAACGAACAGGAACAGCGTGTAGCGGCGCTTGTGCGCGAAGGCCCGCAGCTCGAGAAAGAGCGTTATGCCGAGCGGCTCCGCCGGCAGAAAGAGCTCATCGAACTTCTGGCGCACCGCAACGAAGATCCCCAGCGTTTCACGGCGCGCGTGACAGAGTGGATGGTCAACTGGGATAAGGGCCGTTCCCCCGAGTATCAGAAGCAACTCGACAGCTCATGGCAGAGGCGTGCCGACCTGCTCGCGACGGTGGACCGCATGCTGACGCCCGATCAGCGGAACACGTCGCTCCAGAAAATTCAGGGCTACGCGGACGATTTCACTCAGCTTGCCGCGGCCCCCCGCCGCGATGCGGGACGCACTGCAGCAGCGAAGTAGTTCGTCAGAAAGCGCCGTCGAAAAGTAAAATACGACTTTTTGCGGCGTTTATGAAGTATCCAGGGGCCATCGATTCGAAGCTTCCCCGAGTCGGCACGACGATCTTCACGGTCATGTCGCGGCTTGCGGCGGAGCACGATGCGATCAATCTTTCGCAAGGTTTTCCTGACTTCGACTGCGCGCCGAAGCTCCGGTCTCTATTGACGAAGTATGTCAACGCGGGGCTCAATCAATATCCGCCCATGGCGGGCGTCCTGACGCTGCGCGAAGCCGTTGCTGAGAAGGCGCACGCGCTTTACGGCGCCGAATACGACGTCGAGCACGAGGTCACCATCGTCCCCGGCGCGACCTACGGTATCTACACGGCTATCGCCGCAATGGTGCGGCCGGGGGATGAAGTCATCCTGCTCGAGCCGGCATACGACAGTTACGCGCCTTCCGTGGAGGTTAACGGCGGCACGCCGGTTTACGTGCAGCTGACGTACCCCGACTACACGATACCGTGGGAAGCTGTGAGGGCGGCGATCACGCCGAGAACGCGAATGATCGTGATCAACACCCCGAACAATCCGACTGCGAGCGTCTTCTCGGGCGAAGACATGCGGATGCTGGAGGGGCTGCTCAAAGGAACGGACATCGTTGTCGTAGCAGACGAAGTCTACGAGCACATCGTTTTCGATTCGTATGAGCACCAGAGTGTTGCTCGCTTCCCGGGTCTCGCCGAGCGGAGCTTCATCGTTTCCTCGTTCGGGAAAACCTACCACGTCACGGGCTGGAAAACGGGATACGTACTCGCGCCACGCGAGCTCATGAACGAGTTTCGCAAGGTTCACCAGTTCAATGTGTTCGTGGCAAACGGTCCCGTCCAATATGCTTTTGCGGAATATATGAAAGACCGCGATGCATATCTCAACCTCGCTGCCTTCTATCAGAAGAAGCGGGACTTTTTTCTGTCGGCGATTTCAGGCTCGCGATTCACCCCGCTTCGCTCTCGCGGTACATTCTTTCAAAACTTGAGCTTCGATGCGATCAGCGACGAGCGCGATACGGACCTTGCCGTGCGCCTCACGCGAGAGTTCGGCGTCGCCTCCATTCCGGTATCGGCGTTCTACCGCCAGCCGCCGCAGCACAAAGTGCTGCGCTTCTGCTTTGCCAAATCAGATGAAACCCTTGCCAAAGGCGCCGAAATCCTTTGCAGGATCTGACGCCGCGGTGGCCTGGAGACTGTTAGAAGCGCTGGTGGGCCGGCCTTGTTTCAACGTATGTCGCACCTTTGACGGCAACCCAACAGACGAGCGCAAGTACACCCGTGGCGGCGTGCAGCCACACGTCATTGCCGTAAACGGGCATCATTCCGAACAAGGTATATGTCGCCGGCATCAATCCTAGGACGGTGAGTGCAGCAAACAAGGCTGCAATCGCGCCTGCGTAAGCGCGCGCTCCACCCGCAGTTCGCGCGGCCGCCAGGCCCCATGCGCCGACCGCGAGATAAGCCAGGTTGTCCATGAAGTTGATGGGAAAGAGCCCGAAGAGGTATCCGTGCAACGCGGAGATGCGCAACGCGGGTGCCGCGTCTCCCGCCGCCGTCACAAATTGCGGCACGAAACCAAGCACGCCGAAGGCCAGGTAGGCGAGCCCGACAATGAGGGCAAAAGTCTTCATAGTCATGCAGTTCTCCTTAGAACCAAGAAAGTTGGTGAGCCGAAGTCATTGATTTGACTGCACACGGCGTGCCCAGCACCCTTTTGTCGGTGTCACTGGGAACACCCCTTGCACTTGGCTCCATGCTACTTAAGCCGGAGTCTACTCATGGCACCCCGAACACTCGCCGGCCTTGTGCTGGCAGCGAGCATCACAACTGCCTGCGACGATATCGCGCAGAAAAAGCCTCAAACATTCTCCCCGATTGGAGCGCCCGTTTCCGCGCTCGCCACATCGGCGCGCGATGGGGCAGGTGGCACCGTGCATTCGCCACTGGAAACGCGCTCGCTGTCGGATCGCGATGCAGCGCGGGGTGAGCGGAGCGTGAAACTTTTTGGACGTGGAGTAAATCGCCACCGGCAGATCCGGGTCTGATTTTTCTTACAGGAGATTTAACATGAGACTCAAAAACGGTACGTGCATGATGGTTGCTGCTGCCTCGCTCGCGATTGCTGGTTGCGCTGCCACTGATGACCCCTATCGCACTACGAATCCGAGCGGCCCCTCGTACCCTGCCGGCGGATCCGCGCAATATCCGGCTTATCCCAACGCGGAATACGCGCGTTACGGATACGTCGAGTCTGTTGAAGCAGTCACGCCGGAACGCCGCGACGGCCCCGCTGTGGGCATTGGCGCGATCGGCGGTGCGATCGCTGGCGGTGTTCTCGGGCACCAGGTCGGCAGCGGAAGAGGCAACACCGCGGCCACCATAGGCGGCGCGGTTGTAGGCGGTGTGGTCGGCCACCAGGTCGAGCAACAGGTCCGAGGTCGGCAAGCGGCCGCGGCAACTGAATATCGGTTCCGCGTTCGCCTGGATGACGGCAGCTACCAGACGTTCAACAAGCCGTCCCACGACAACATCCGCGTGGGCGACCGCGTGAGGGTCGAGCGCGACAACCTCTACACGATGTAGACTTTCGTCGCAAAGTGCACACCTACTTTGCGCCGGCCAACA
>JBKJPI010000006.1:0-7373 GCA_046595235.1 Burkholderiales bacterium
GGCGGCGGCACCTTCCTGGCGCCGCTCATACTGCCCAACGTACCTTACGAACCGCTGCGTGACTTCGCGCCGGATGCGTGACGAGCACCTGCGGGCTCTGCACCAGCATCGCCACCGGCGCGAAGTCACGCAGCGGTTCGTATGGCACATTGGGCAGTATGAGCGGCGCCAGGAAGGTTCCGCCGCCGGTACCGAAGAGAATCGTGTAACCGTCGGGCGCCGCGCGTGCGACGAGCTCGCTGCCTATGATCGTGCCGGCGCCAGGCCGGTTATCGACGACAACCTGCTGACCGAGATACTGCGAGAGCTTCTGTCCTACCGTGCGTCCAACAAAGTCAGTGGGCCCGCCGGCTGGATACGGCACGATGAGCCGGATCGGTCTTACCGGATACGATTGCGCGAATACCGGCTGCGCAGCGATCAGAATCGCGATGACGGCAAACCACGTTGCTGGCTTCATGCTCCCTCCACCTCACGACAGTATTCGCCGGAATGGTAATCGAAGCCGCAGCCACGTGGGGCAGGAACTGCGCACACGCACAAGCGTTCGCTCCCGTGCGCAACGATTTGTCCTGCCAGGCAACGCCTGCAGACACCAATGACGCCTCAACCGCACATGGGATAATGCGTATCTCGCCTGGAGAACTTCATGATCGACGCGTTAAAGCGTTTATGCGTGCTCGGAGTAGCTGCGGTCCTGTCTTTGCCCTCGCTTGGCGGTGCTCAATCGTATCCGCAGAAACCAGTGCGTCTGGTCGTGCCTTATACGGCCGGCGGCGCTGGCGACATCTTCGCGCGCACGATGGCGCAGAAGCTGACGGAGGCTTTCAAACAGCAGGTTATCGTCGACAACCGTCCCGGCGCTAATGGCGTGATTGGAATGGAAGTCGTTGCGAAGTCGCCTGCCGACGGCTACACGATAGTGATGGGCAACTCAGCGCCGCTGGTACTCAACCCGAGTCTCTACGCAAAGCTTCCTTACGATCCGATCAGGGATTTCGCACCGATCTCGATGGGCACGAGGTATCCCTACATCTTGATCGTTCATCCTTCAGTGCCGGCAAAATCCGTCGAGGAGCTCGTCGCACTCGCGCGAACGAAACCGGGCGGCCTTCAATATGGCTCGACCGGAAGTGGGGCGGCAAACCACCTCGCAGGCGAGATGTTCAAGCGCGCCGCCAAAATCGACATGGTTCACGTCCCCTTCAAAGGCGCTTCTCAGGCGCTCGCCGACGTGCTCGCTGGTCACGTGCCGGTCATGTTCGATACGATCGTCACCACAGCGCCGCAGTTGAAGGCGGGCAAGGTGCGCGCGCTTGCCGTGACGGGCGCCAGGCGCTCTACGCAGGTCCCGGACGTTCCGACGCTCACCGAGAAAGGATATGTCGTGGAGATGGCGTCCTGGCAAAGCCTGTTGGCGCCCGCCGGAACGCCGCGTCCGATCATCGATCGGCTTTACCAGGAAAGTGTGAAAGCGCTGAAGATGCCGGACGTGATCGACCGGCTGGCGACGCAGGGCGGTAACGAGCTCATCGGGAGCACGCCGGAAGAATTCGCCGCCGTCATCAAGAAGGAGCTCGCGCTGTACGCCAGAGTAATCAAGGAAGCGAACATACGGATCGATCAATGACCGTGGTTAATCAACCCGCGCGCGGGTTAACGGCCACTCGCAGTCAGCGGGCCTGCAGCACCTCACCGAAAAGCTGTAACGCACCCCTCGCGAAGGTATACATATTGTCGAGGCGGTCGCTGCTGCCGGTTTCGAGCGTCGTTGTGCGCTCGCCCGGACCACTCACGGCGATGCACGAATGGCCGGGCGCATAGCCGTATTTGTTCCCCGTCGGTCCTGCCACGCCTGTTTCGCTCAAACCCCACGTCGCCTCGAGATGCCCGCGCACGAGCTGGGCCTTGAGCAGCGCGTAACCTTCTGACGAAGGCACCTGCCCCGTCAGCCGGTCTTCCCCCACGTTTAAAAGTTGGAGCAGCGCCTTACGCGTATAGAGCACAGCGCCGCCTTTGAAATACGCGGAGGCGCCGGGCACCGCTAGCAACGACGCCGCGAGCAGTCCGCCCGTGGACGATTCTGCAATGGCGATCGTTTCCTTACGCTCTTTGAGGAGAGCGCCAACCTTCGCTGCGTCAGCTAACAAACCATCAAAAGTCATCGCCTTTCCCTCATCCCCTTTTTGGTGTCGCAAAGCTTCAGGCGCCGGGCCGCCCCAAGCCTGAAGTGCTAACTTGCCGTCCCGGCCGAAAGTAGGTTTTTACTTTCGGACGTAGTCAGTATCGGGCCGCGTGCAGGCATCAGCACATCCCGGTTCATCTGGTCGATCGACGTGATTCCGATCATCGCCATGTTGCGATCGATCTCTTCGCGCAGGAGCTTCACGGTGTGCCGCACACCTTCCGCACCCGCAATCGATGCGGCGTATAGCCACGGGCGACCGACGAAGACGAAGTCGGCACCGAGCGCGAGCGCTTTCAGCACATCGGTACCGCGCCGGATTCCGCTGTCCATCATGACCGCCATGTCGCCTGCTTCCGCGACCACACCCGGCAGCATCCGAAGCGGCGCGATGGTGCTGTCGAGCTGACGTCCGCCGTGGTTCGAGACGAGCACGCCGTCTGCCCCGCTCTCGCGCGCCATGCGGATGTCCTGCGGGTGAAGAATGCCTTTGACGACCAACTTTCCTTTCCACAGACGCCGAATGAGCTCGAGGTGCTCCCACGAGAGCCCGTCGCGCAACGCGCGCCCGCGCACGGCGGTGCGCGAGATGAGCGGCGCGGGCTCCTTGTCGCCCATATTCTGGAAGCGCGGCATGCCTTCGCTGAATACAGTGCGCATCAAGGTTCCGAAAAGCCACCGCGGCCGAATCATGCAATCCCACACCATGCGAGGCGTGGGCCGCAGTGGCGTGCTGTAGCCGCTGCGAACGTTGTTCTCACGGTTCGCCATGACCGGCACGTCCACAGTCAGCACGAGGGTTTCGAAACCCGCACGCTGAGCGCGCTCGACGAGCGGCGTAATGATCTCGGGAATACCCGGGAGATACGCCTGAAACCATGCGGTGCGGCCGGCTTCTTTTACGCGTTCCAGAGGCGCTAGTGAGGCGCCGCTCAGCGTCATCGGAATATTGAACTCGGCGGCAACACGCGCAAGCACAATGTCACCCTGAAAAGCGCCAACGGACGTTCCGCCCATCGGTGAAAAGCCGAACGGCATATCGTATGTGCGGCCGAAAAGCGTGGTCTTCTGGGTGCGGCCGCGGACGTCGCACAGCACGCGGGGAACGAATGCGATCTCGTCGAACGCCTCCCGATTGCCGCGCAGCGACTGGTTGCCTTCGGAACCGCCCGAAACGTAGCCGAAGATAGGACGCGGAAGAATTTTGCGTGCTTCGGCTTCGAGATCCTCCAGTGAAAGAATGCGCCGCAGAACGCGCGGCGCGTTCTTCGCCGCGGGGGAAGCGAAGTCGAGCCGCGGTGCTTCCTGCTCAGCGGCAGCTATGGAGGTCGTCAGTTCCTGTCTCGTCGTGGACATTCAAGGGCTCGCCTGAAAGAATGGATCATAATCATGTGCGGAAGAATACCGAACCGACTTCGCATCGTTAGTAGCGTCAGCGGTTCCGGCCGCGCCACCACCCTCGGAGGAGAACATGAAGCGTACGACCTTTGCAATCCTCGGTGTCGCACTCGCGGCGGTTTCGCTGCCCGGCGGCACACAGACCTCTGCTGACAAGCCCGCCGCGCCCCCGGCAACTGCGGCGCAACAACCCATCTTCGAAACGAAGAAAGTCGATGGCACGGATAACGTCTACATCTTCCGCGCAGGCAATGCGCAGGCGATGTTCGTCGTGACATCCGCCGGCGTGATCGCGACCGATCCGATCGCATACTCGCGCCGGGACGCCTCCGAGGCGTACGTTGCGGAAATCCGGAAAGTTACGAACCAGCCGATTCGCTTTCTGATTTACAGCCACCACCACTTCGATCACATCGCCGGTGGCAAGCCGTTCAAGGACGCGGGGGCGACGATCATCGCGCATGAGAAAGTGCGCGAGCGTTTGGCGCCGCTGAAGGACCCTTATACGGTGCTGCCCGACCGCACGATCAGCAAGACGACCCCCATACAGCTCGGCGACACCACGATCGAGTTGCACTACCTTGGCCTCAACCACTCCGACAGCACACTCGTCATGCGGCTGCCGCGGGAGCGGATCATCTTCGCCGTCGATTTCATACCCGTGGGAACGCTGCCCGGCCGCGCGATGATCGATTCTCATCCGCTCGAATGGGAGGATTCGCTGAAGAAGGTGCTCGCGATGGATTGGGACCGGTTGATACCGGGACATCCGGGCGCTCCGAACGGCAGGCTCGGTACGAAGAAAGATGTGCAGGACATTCTCGCGTTTCTGCAGGAGTCATCAGCTGCTGTCAAAGCTTCCGCACAGGAAGGCAAGTGCTGGGACACTGCAGAGAAAGAATTCCAGATGTCGAAGTATGCGAGCTGGCCCGGCTATGCGACGGCGCTGCCTTTCGTGGTGCGCCGCTACTGCGGCCTGTGGGGCCGGGGGACGTAAAGATACTACGTCCGAAAGTGCACCCCTACTTTCGGACGGAACTGCAAGTTAGCACTTCAGGCTTGGGGCGGCCCGGCGCCCGAAGTGCGCAAAGACAAACGAAGGAACGCGTGGTAGGCAGACCATTGATGAGCAAACCGCCCGCCGATCTTTTCATCAGCGTCAACGGCCTTCGCATTCACTATCTCGACTGGGGCGGTGCCGGGAAACAGCCGCTGATCCTGCTGCACGGAATCGCCCGCGTCGCGCACAACTTCGATCATCTCGCGCCGCATTTCGGCGGGCGATTTCACGTGATTGCTGTGGACATGCGCGGCCACGGCGATTCGGACTGGGATGAAAGCGGCGCTTACCTCGTCGAAGATTACGTGAAGGATGTCGAGTCGCTCATCGATGAGCTGGGTCTTCGCAAGGTCGTCCTGTGGGGCAATTCGACCGGCGGCCGTGTTGCTCAATACATTGCGGGCACGCGGCTCGAGCTCGTGTCGGCGGTGATAGTGGAAGACGTGGGCCCCGAGCGCCCAGCCGCGATTTCGAATCGCCGTGCCGGGCGCATGGCCGAAGAAGAGAAAGGGTGGGCGTCCGCCGACGAGCTTCTGGCGAAGGTGACGAGCGATGCTGCGCTCACTTCGGATCGCGTGCTGAAAAACTTCGTGACACACGGCTCGCGCCGGCGCGACGACGGCAGAATCGTGTGGAAGCGCGATCCCGCCATTCTCAAGGGCTTTGTTCCCACCGAGCTGTGGACACAGGTGCGAAAAATTCAGTGCCCTGCCCTTTACGTCTTCGGTGGTGACAGCACTATCGTTCCGCCGGACACGCAGGCGCAGTTGAGGGACGCGCTGCCGCACGCAGAGTTCGTCACTATGCCCAACCTCGGACATTACCCGAGCGACGAAGAGCCCGAGGCGTTCCTCACAACCGTCGACGGCTTTCTTACCAGGCACTGCAGCTGACAATGGAGAGACACGCATGCTGACAATTTATGGCGCGGCAAAATCGCGGGCGGTCCGAGTCCTGTGGATGGCGGCTGAGATGGGGCTCGAGTTCGAGCACAAGGATTTCCTGCCCCGTTCGCCGGGCACGCGTACACCCGAATTCATCGCCCTCAATCCGAACGCGCGCGTGCCGGTGATCGACGACGACGGCTTCATCCTCTCGGAATCGATGGCGATCAATCTCTATCTTGCAAAGAAGCATCAGAGCCCGCTCTACCCGTCGGATCCGAAGCACGAGGCGCTCGCAATCCAGTGGAGTCTTTGGGAAACCGATCGGCTTGACCGCCAGATCGTGAACTACGTGAGGCACACCTCGGATCTGGCGGAGGCCGAGCGTAAGCCCCAGGTTGCGGAAGCCGCCTGGAAGGAGGTCGTGCCCGCGCTCGATGTTCTGGAAACCGCGCTTATGAAATCCGAATGGCTCGTCGGCCCGGCGTTTTCTGTAGCCGATCTGAACGTCGCATCCGCACTCTATCGCGCGCTTTTCGTAGACATCAAAAAATGGCCGCACGTTGAGGCGTGGCTCCAGCGGTGCTGGGGGCGCCCGGCTGCGAAACGCGTGCGTGCGATGCGGGAAAAGTAGGGTCTACCGTTTTGCGGCAACCTCTGGATTGACGAAGTTCGCGGGATCATAAACTTCGCCGCGAAGCCAGCTGACAATATTGTTGGAGGCGATCGTTCCCAGCTGTAGCGTGGAATCGGTCGTCGATGACGCGATGTGCGGCGTGCAGATGACGTTCGGCAGGTCTAGCAGCGCGTTATCGCGCGTAATCGGCTCGACGGCGAAGGTATCGACGCCAGCGCCGGCGATATGCCCGCTCTTCAGCGCCGCGATCAGCGCCGCTTCGTCGACCACCGGGCCGCGCGCGGTATTTACCACGATCGAACCCGGCTTCATGAGAGCGAGCTCACGGGCGCCGATGAGGCCGCGGGTCTCAGGGCTGAGTGGACAGTGCAGGCTGAGGATGTCGACGCGCGCGAGCAGCGCATCGAGGTCCGCTTCCCACGCCATCCCGGCCGGCGCATCAAGTCGGGTGCGCGAGTGGATCACGACCTTCGCCCCGCATGCGCTCGCAAGCCGTGCAGTCCGCCGCCCGATCTCCCCGTAGCCGACGATGCCGACGGTGCGCGCTTTGAAGTCGCGCACGTTGTAGTTGAGGTCTTTCCACTTGCCTGCGCGAAGCTCGCGATGGAATTTGGGCAGCTCCCGTGTCACGCACAGCATGAGGGCAAGCGAGTGCTCTGCGACTGCGTCCGCATTGCCGCCGTTCGCCATCATGACCGCGATGCCATGGGCGGTCGCACTCGCAATATCGACCGAATCGATGCCGACGCCGTGCTTGGACACGATCTTCAGGTCTTTCGCCGCGTTGAAAATTCTTGCGGTCATCGGCGGCGAGCCGCGCAGCAGGATTGCGGCAACCGGGGCGCGTTCGACTTCAAGCAGCAGATCCTGCTCCGTAACCGGAAGCTTCATGAAAGCGAGGTCTGCGCCGCCATCGCGCAGGATTTTCTGCGCGCCTTCTGAAACAGTGGGCGCGGTAACGAGTACCAGAGGTTTGTTCATGATTCCTGTTCAGTATGTGACGGCCAGTGCAACGGTGACAGCGCATGCCGTTCTTTTATGCTTTAGCTTGACGGAACCGCCGGGTCATTGCAAACCCGTGCCGGGCGCGTTAGAAGTATCGCCCGTGACCCTACATGACTCGAATACGGCTCGCGACGCGCCACGCGTTGCCATTACTCGCGCGCAGTTCCTGAATCTTTTCTTCGCGGTGTTCCTGCCGATGTTCAT
>JBKJPI010000052.1:0-6587 GCA_046595235.1 Burkholderiales bacterium
CCCAGCCGCGTGCCGAATCCCACGAGCAGCCCGGCAGCAACCGTCACCGGGAGCGTGGCCTGAAGCTCGACCTGGAACATCTCGCCGCGGACCGCCCAGTAGGCGAGGCCGCCTAGCCACAAGCCCAGCACGAAAGCCGCGCGCCAACTCGTGTCCCCGGGCGCGCGCGCGAGCAACCCCCCGACGATGCCGCTCACGCCTGCGATCCGGCCGTTCGCGATGAGCAGCAGCACTGCCGCGAGGCCGATGAGAAGACCGCCGAGGAATCCGCTGATGGGCGTGAAGTCCGGACTCATTGCCGCGTCAGTCTTCGCCACCCATGCTGAACGACTTGCGGCCGGCTTTACGCAACTGCTTTTCCACGTCCTCCGCGCGTGGACCGACTTCGAGCACGCAGGCGCGGAGCTCATCCGGAGTCACGCTGAAGTTCACGCACCAGAAACGCACTTCCGATTCGTCATCGAGACGTATCCAGGTCAGATTGTTCGGTGCGCGTTCTGCTTTGTCTGCAAGCATGGCGTTCTCCTTTAGCGATATGCGTGGTATTCACGCAAGGTCAATGATTGCATGCGCGGCTCGGGGGCGGGTTGATCTGGATCAACGCCAGTGACGTGCTCCAGAGGCGCTTGGGTTTGATCTGCGTCAACCCGCCGCTTTGGCCGATCTCCATATACTTCGCCCCCAAGCTCGAGGAGCTGCGCGAGCTCGAGAGCGCACGAGCTTGCTCGAGCTGCACGACGAGTGGATCTCGGTCCCGTCGAGAGGTCGCATGCTCATCCGCAGTATTTGCATGTCTTCGACCGCTACCTTCCGCAACGCACGCGTGTTTCATGGTGTTACAGGCTCTTAATGAAGAAAGCCTGGTGGGAGATGATCTGGACGTTCGGAAAAGTAAGGCGCGTCAGCGACCCTGTCGCGCGAGCCAGCGCTGCGCGCGTGCATGGGCGGCGAGCTGGCTCCATCGCGTGACGCCGGCGTGTGCCGCGCGCGCGAGAACCACCTGAAGCAGTTGGGCAGTCGCGACGGCATCCGCAAGGGCGTCGTGACGGGCGTAGTTTTCGATTCCGAAGATCCGCGTCCAGTCGTCGAGCGTCTGCGCGTGAGCGGCATGCTCAGGGAGGAAGCATGGCGCGAGTTGCGCGAGATCGAGCCACCCATTCGCCGCAGTGATGTGGAACGCCGCGCGTGTCGCCCGATTGACGAACACCCGATCGAAGTCAGCATGAAAGGCGACGAGCGGTGACTTGCGCGCGAACTCCAGAAAGGCGAGGAGCGCCTCTGCGATCGCCGTTGCGCTGGTTTGCGTGGTGCCGTCGATTCCGTGGAGGAGGATGTTCGCGGTCGGGCTCGCATGGTCCTGCCGCAGCAGTGTCGTAAAGACTTCGTCGAAGCGCGCGAGGCCGTTGGCAACGGCGATGGCGCCGATCGCGAGCAGCCGGTCCGAGTACGGTCGCAGACCGCTGGTTTCCACGTCGACGACGACGTATCGCTGCGCTGAAAGGCTGATCCCGTCATCCGCGGCTGGAAGCGCGCGATACGCGTCGAGCCGGGCGGCATGTTCGGTCGACACGCCGGCGCGGTTCGGCCACAAGCCCGCGAGCCAGCTCATAACTCATAGTCGAGCGCGAGGCGGGTCTGTAATGCGCGCGCCTGGCGGAAGCTTTCCTTCAGGATGCGCCGGTCGACTTCGGTCAGCCGGTCCGGATCGATCCGGTTGAGCTCGCCGTCGCCGGGGCCTGCATGCCCGATTTGCGTTCGCAAGCGCAGCGACTGGATGAAAAAGAAAGCATCCGTAGCCGCTGCGATTTCGTCTTCGCCGAGATTCAACCGCGGCCCGCCCTGACGCAGGCGCTCTGCGGTATTGGTGTGCGGCACGCCGGCAGCAAGCCCGATGACGCGCGCGGCGTCGACGAAAAGACGCGCGCCGGATTTCTTGAGATCGATCGTGTCGGGCAATCCGGCCCGCACCTCGGTTGCGAATGCGCCGAACGTACCGAGCGGTGGGCGCGACTCCAGCGCATAGCTCGCAAGCTGCTTCAGGAAGACGGGGTGCCTTTTCACCAGCGCGACCTGGGTTTCGCGCAGTGTCTCCGCGAGCGTCAGCCGGCCGTGAAGCGGCCGGAAATCGAAAAAGATGACCGCCTCGAGGAGCTCTTCGGGCTGTGTGTTGGCGATCCAGTGCTCGAAGCGCGCGCGCCATTCTCCGAGCGACAGGCACCACTTCGGATTGCCGGCCATGATCCCGCCGCGGCAGAGCGGGAAGCCGCATGCGTCGAGCGACTGGTTGATGGCCTGTGCGATCGGCAGCAGGCGCACGCGCAGTGCGCCGGCGTCCTCATCAGACTGCGCTGTGAAGACGATCCCGTTGTCCTGATCCGTGCTGATCGTCTGCTCGTAGCGTCCTTCGCTGCCGAAGGCGAGCCAGCACCATTCCACGTCCTCGAGCGGGTGGCGCCCGACTTCGAGGTCGATCACGCGTGCCGTGAGCGCGTCGTTGAGGGTCGAGACGATATACGTGAGCTGCTCCGCCCCGAGTCCCTGGCGCAGCAGGTTACGCGCGAGGGTGCGAATCTCGCGCGACGCGTTCTGCAGCGCAGGCAGGTCGTCCGCGACTGCAAGCGTTCGCCTGATGCCGCGCAGGCTCACGTGCTGGAGCGCGAAGAGATCGCGCTCGGTCACGATGCCGATCAACGCGTCGCCGTCCATCACCGGAATATGGCGAATGCCGGCGCGGGCGATCACAACTGCTGCGTCGTAAGCGGTTGCGTCGGCAGGCAGCGTCAACGGCCGCGGCGTCATCACCGAGCTCACGGGCTCGTCGAGATCGCGGCGCGCGAGCGCGATGCGGCCCAACACATCATATCTGGTCAATATGCCTTCGGGCCTGCCGCCGTCGGTGACGACGACGATCGAGCCGATGCGTGCCTGCTGCATCGCACGCAGCGCCTCGCCGATCGATGTCCGAGGGGTGCAGCTCACGGGCTCGCGCTGCACGAGCGAGCGCAGCGACCGGTTCGCCGTCTGCTCATCGCCTGCCGCGGTTGCGGCTTCGATCTGGTGGAGGCGCCGCGATTCCTGCAGCAGGCTCGCGAGATAGCGTGTCGCGAAGTCTCTGAAGCGTGCGCTGCGGTCGAGAAGGGCGCGGAAATCGTCTGCCGGAAGCTGGTAGCAAAACGTGTCCTTCAGCGCAGTGTATGTGGAGCGCACGGGCCGACGCTCGAGGAGGCTGCCGACTGAAAATGCTTCGCCTGCGCCGCTTGTGACTGTAGAACCGCTGTCGGCATCGGTCTGTCGAACGACCCCGCGCTGAATGATGTGAAAGTAGGCGGGCTCGCCTCGCGTCGGAGACAGGATGACAGTCTCTTCAGGATAGTAGCCGAGGCTCAATCGCGACGTGACGTACGCGAGCGCGTCGTCTTCGAGCCGATCGAAAGGCGGGTAGCGGCGGAGGAAATCCGCCGTGGCCGTGTACAGAGTTTCGCCCGGGCGCGCGGTAGTCACGGCGTCGGCTGCGGCGTTCCCGTATCGGTGCCGCTGCGTTGTGCCATGAGAGCCCTCACTCGTGATGGGAGACGTTCAAGCGCAGATTCTAGTGCGCGGCCGCGCATTCGCGCAGCCGCCGCACATCGGGTATGGCGATCTCGCGGCCGACCACACAGATCAGTCCCGAGCGCGCGAGGTCCTGCAGTAGGCGCGAGAAGTGCTCCTGCGAGATGTTCAGACGCGAAGCGATCACCCCTTTGCGCACCGTTAGCGACAGGTTGTGGCTGCCTTCAACTTTTTCTGCCGGAACGGAGCTCAGGAGATAACCGACGACGCGCTCGCGGCCGGACTGCAGCGCGTAACCTTCGAGGTCGTGCATGAGGCGGTGCAGGCGCGCGCTCAGGCTTGCGAGGAGGCGCCGCGAAAATCCGCTGTCGGCGTCGATTTCGGCGAACACGATATCGCGCGGTATGAAGAGAAGCTTGCTGTCCACGAGCGCCTGTGCTCCGACGACATAGGGCTTGTCCAGGAACATGACGGCTTCGCCGAACGTCTGCCCGGCGCCCGTTACTTCGACGACTTTCTCGGTGCCGTTCGTCCCGTGCAGCGCAAGCTTGATCTGCCCATAGAGCACGGCATGGAACCCCAGGCAGGCATCGCCGCGCCGGAAAAGTATCGCACCGCGCCGCGCCTCGACGACGGTGACGCTCTTTGCAATGCGCACGATCTCGTCCTCGCGCAGCGCCTTGAACAGCGGAAGCGCCTGCAGAAAGGCTTCCACAGGTATGGTGGTGCGTGCCAACGGGGACGCCCTTTGTTGTTCGGGGTCGATTTTCCGATTATCACCGCAGGGCGCAGCTTCGTTTTGATCTGCGTCAAGTGCGGTCGTCAGAGCAGTGGCGGCGGTTGTGGGTCAACTGCGGCACTCCTGCCACACATGATGCCGCGCACCGATGCGCAGCAGGTGCGAGGAGATCTTCGCGAGATCGGTTTCGGCAAGCACCCGCCGATCGACCGTGGTGCGGAACTGATGTGCGACTCCGCTCGCGATGATGAGATCGGCACTCGCGCTTGCCGCACGTCCACCTCCCGGCACACCCGTCACGCGCCGGTATTCGGCAAAATCGGCTTTGATGTCCATGCCGACCCAGTCGACGAGCGGCAGTACTTCTGCGAGACGCCTCGGATAGATGCCCGCAGTGTGCAAGCCGATTTTGAAGCCCATGTCCCTCAGGATGCGCATCGCCGGGGCGAGCGCGGCCTGGGCTGTGGGCTCGCCGCCGCTGAATACGACGGCATCCAGCAGTCCGCGCCGGCGCTCGAGCACAGACTGGAGGTCCGACCAGGGCATCTCGTTCGCGCTGCGGGCGGGGAGGAGATGCCGGTTGTGGCAGTAGCCGCACTGCCACGGACAACCCTGGCAGAAAATGACCGCAGCCAGATGATCCGGGTAATCGATAGCCGTGAAAGGCACGAAGCCGCCGATGCGGAGCGCGGTTGCGCCGCAAGGGTCTCGCGGCTTTCGAACTCGATCGGGTAGGGCGCTGGTGGTAGTCACTATCGCCTTTCCTGCAGGCGGGGGCGCCTGCGGTACTCGCTTTTCTCAGCTTTTCGGACGTTCCATGAAAAATCTGCGCTCGTAGTGCTCGCCTTTCTTGCCGATGTTGAACGAGGAGACGGGGCGGTGGTAACCCATCACCCGTGTCCAGACTTCGCACGGCTGGCGCTCGTCGTCGGTGAGCTCGATGGAGGCTTCGAAGCGGTTGAAATCGGTCATGTCGTTCATGATGTTCTCCTGTTGTGGTGATTGCTGTCGGGGGACTGGTAGCGCAGGCGTCCCGCCTGCAGCAGATTCGAGCTCACATCATGCCGCCACAAGCGCGCTTCGCTTGCGCACCATGAGCTCTGCGTCGCACGTTGGGCAGAACGCGTGCTCGCCGGAAAGGTATCCGTGGTTCGGGCAGATCGAGAACGTCGGCGTCACGGTGATGTAGGGCAGGCCGAAGCGCTCGAGCGCGCGTTTGACGAGACTCTTGCACGCCTGCACAGAGGACAGGCGCTCGTTCATGTAGAGATGCAGCACCGTGCCGCCGGTGTACTTGCGCTGCAGCGCCTCCTGCCTCTCGAGCGCCTCGAACGGGTCGTCGGTGTAGCCGACCGGGAGTTGCGACGAGTTGGTGTAGTAAGGGCGCTCCGCGGTGCCCGCCTGCAGGATGCCGGGATAGCGCTTGAGGTCTTCCTTCGCGAAGCGGTAGGTGGTGCCTTCGGCCGGTGTGGCTTCGAGGTTGTACATGTGGCCGGTTTCTTCCTGGAAAACCACGATGCGCTCGCGTATGTGATCGAGCAGGCGCAATGCCAGGGCGTAACCCTGGGGGCTCGTGATGTCGTCGGTGCCGGAGAAGAAGTTACGGATCATCTCGTTGACCCCGTTCACGCCGACCGTCGAGAAGTGATTGCGTAGCGTCCCGAGATAGCGCTTCGTGTAGGGAAAGAGCCCGTTGTCCAGGTGCCGCTGGATCACCTTGCGCTTCAACTCGAGGCTGTCGCGCGCGAGCCCGAGCAGCCGGTCGACTCTCGCCATGAGAGCGGCTTCGTCGCCGCGATGGACGTAGCCGAGACGCGCGCAGTTGAGCGTGACCACGCCCAGAGATCCGGTCTGCTCCGCCGAGCCGAAGAGGCCGTTGCCGCGCTTCAGCAGCTCGCGCAGGTCGAGCTGCAGACGGCAGCACATCGAGCGGATCATGTTCGGCTTGAGATCCGATTTGACGAAGTTCTGGAAGTAGGGGAGCCCGTACTTCGCAGTCATGTCGAAGAGGAGATCGGCCAGGGGGCTGTCCCAGTCGAACTCGGGCGTGATGTTGTAGGTAGGAATCGGGAACGTGAAGACGCGGCCTTTCGCATCGCCCGCGGTCATCACTTCGATGTAGGCGCGATTGATCATGTCCATCTCGGGCTTCAGATCGCCGTAGGTGAACGGCATCTCGGCGCCGCCGACGATCGGGACCTGCTCGCGCAGATCGTCAGGGCAGTCCCAGTCGAACGTGAGATTGGTGAAAGGCGTCTGGCCGCCCCATCGCGACGGCACGTTCAGGTTGTAGATGAGC